>JANYJA010000017.1 GCA_025358575.1 Terriglobia bacterium | reverse complement strand
CTCCTCGGCGGACGCTCAGCTCGCGGATTTAGCCGTAATAAATGCCCGCATTTATACATCGTCCATCGTTCAGTCCGAAACCACGGCAATCGCCGTAAGAAATGGCAGAATTATCGCGCTCGGGCCCGATGTCAAAGCTCACATCGGCCCCGCCACGCGCCAGATTGACGCCCACGGCAAGGCTGTAATTCCTGGACTGATCGATTCCCACGTTCACATGCGTGCCCTGGGCGAGAGCCTCGAAACGCTCGACCTGCGCGGCCTCTCCTCCGAATCGCAGGCGGCGGAAAAAGTGCACCAAGCCGTCCGCCAACACAAACCCGGTGAGTGGGTGCGCGGTCGAAGCTGGGATCAAAATCTTTGGGTCGGCAAGCAATTCCCCTCCGCGCCCTCGCTCAATGCCGCCGCCCCGGACAATCCCGTGTACCTCACGCGCATCGACGGCCATGCGGCGTGGGTGAATCGGAAAGCGCTGGACCTCGCCGACATCAACGCCCGCACGGCCGATCCTCCCGGCGGCAAGATTCTTCACTCCGCCGATGGAACCCCCACCGGGGTTTTGATCGACCGCGCGAAATCTCTTGTCGCCGCCAAAATGCCCCCCGCCACGCCCGCGGACGTGGAACGCATGATCGCAAGCGCCGCTCAGGAATGCGCGCGCCTCGGGCTTACCACCGTTCACGACGCCGGCGTTGACGCCACCGATATCGCAGCTTACCGCTCGCTGATCTCGAAGCATCGGCTCCCCGTGCGGGTGTACGCGATGATCCTCGGTGCCGGTCCCCTATGGGACGAACTGCGCCCCTTGGGTCCTGAAATTGGAGAGGAGCTCACTATTCGCAGTGTCAAACTCGTCGCCGATGGCGCGCTCGGCTCGCGCGGAGCGGCATTGCTGCGGCCTTACTCCGACGATCCAGGCAACTCCGGTCTGCTAATGCTCACCGAGGACACCATCCGCAAAGTCTCCGAGCAAGCCGTGGCCAGCGGCTTCCAAGTCAACACTCACGCCATCGGCGATCGCGCCAATCACATTGTGCTCAATGCCTACGCCGCCGCGCTCGCAGGGCCGAATGATCGGCGCTTCCGCATTGAGCACGCGCAAATCGTCGCACCTGAGGATTTCGCCAGATTTCAGAAATATTCGATTCTCGCCTCGATGCAGGCCACGCACGCGACCAGCGATATGGGATGGGCCGCGCTGCGCCTGGGTCCCGACCGGCTGCGCGGCGCTTACGCTTGGCAGACGTTTTTGAAGCTTGGCGTCCGTGTGCCCAACGGCTCTGATTTTCCCGTTGAAAATCCCAATCCGCTGTGGGGCTTCTATTCCGCCGCCACACGCCAAGACCATTCCGGAAATCCTCCCGGCGGCTGGTTCGCAGATCAGCGAATGACCCGCGAAGAAGCTCTGCGAAGCTGGACCCTCGACGGCGCGTTCGCAGCCTTTGAAGAGAAACAAAAAGGGTCGCTCGAGGTCGGAAAAATGGCCGACTTCCTCCTCCTCTCAGCCGACATCATGCAGATTCCTCCCGCTGAAATTTTAAAAACCCAAGTCGTGATAACGGTGCGCGGCGGCGAGATCGTATTCAGGCAATGATTTTTTCATGGATGCTCCTGTCCGCCCTTTTTGTCCCGACCTCGCTACAAGTTGTTTTAACGGATGACATTTATTCGGTGCCAGCCGGTGAATGGCGCTACGTGGAGTTCGTGGTCAGCCAGCAGCCCGCTGCCGTGCGTTGCGACCTGGATTTGGTGTCGGGTGGACCCGCTGGCGTTCGCGCCGAACTCCTGGATCGAAACAATCTCGAGCTCTACACCAACCGCAAGCCTCATCAGTTTCTCGCCGCCGCCGCCGTCGCTTCGCAAACCTTGATCCTGCAGGCCTTTCATTCGCCCGGCACCTACGCGGTTGCAATGATCAATATTACGGGCCACCCGGCGCGGGTACGTTTGCATCTCGCCATGGATTTTTCCGGAATCGGGCAGACCGCCGCTGCAAGCTACCTCTCGCCGCATCGCAGGCTTGCCGTAATTCTGATCAGCTTCGCCGCATTCTTTGCCATGGTGACTTTTTCCGCGCGCAAGCTGCTCCGCGCCATCAAAGGGTAAGCGTCACCTTGCTCAAAGTCCGCGGCTGGTCGGGATCCAGATTTTTTTGCCGGGCGAGGTAAGCCGCAAAAAGCTGGGCTGGAATCACGTAAGGGATGGGTGTAAATACCTCCGGCACCCTGGCGGGAATCGTGAGGACGCGCGGCAGCCCGGGCGGCAGGGCACGGTTGCTCTGGTCGGTCACCACCACCATCTCCGCTTTCAGCATGCACAGCTTGTGAATCATCTCCAGCATGGAAGGCCACGTCACGCCGGATGGCGCAAACAGAAATAACGGAAAATTCTTTTCGACCAGCGCGATCGGCCCATGCAAAAAATCGGCGGATGAGAAGCGCTCCGCCACCACATAGCAAGTCTCCATCATCTTCAGCGCGAATTCAAAAGCGTTCGCGTAATTCAAACCGCGTCCCACCACCACCGCCTGCTCCATGAACCGGAAGCGCTCGGAAAGCCTCTCGATCTCATCTTCAAGCGTGAGCGCGTGCGCCGTCCATTCAGGAATTTTCTCCAGATCCGAGACGCGGATGTCGCCCCCTAGCGCCAGCGCAATCAAATAAAAGACCAGCACTTGCCCGCTGTAGGTCTTGGTCGCCGCGACGCTCTTTTCCTTGCCCGCCCGAACCAGGAATACCTGCTGGGCCAGCTTGGCGAGCGTGCTCTGCGCTTCATTGGTAATGCCGATGGTTAGCGCCCCCTGCTTCCTCGCCTGTTCCAGAACGAAGTTGGTGTCGGTCGATTCGCCCGATTGCGAAATGGCGATCACCAGGGCGTCGCGGTAATCGATCTTTGCGCCGTACAGAGTCGAGATGGAAGGCGCGGCCAACGAAACTGGAATTCCAGTCGTAATCTCCAGCAGATAGCGCCCGAACTGTGCCGCATTGTCGGACGTCCCACGCGCCGCGAGCACGATCAGCCGCGGCTGCCGCTTCTCCAGAACAGCGCGGAATTTCAAAGCGCGCGGAAGCTCCGTTTTCAAAATCCGGGCCAGCACCGCCGGCTGCTGGCGGATCTCATCGAGCATTCGGGACATAGGTTAGAGGATATCCGTTTTCGAAAAGCCGCGAAGTTATTTTTTGCGACACTAAAGGGTGGTGACCCGAGTCCTTTTAGGCCTGATCTTCGCTGCTTGCGCATTTGCCGGCTGCCCGCTTCCCAAGCTTGATAGCGCACGCACGTATTCGCCGGAGGAGTTGTTGTTGTCGGGACATTTTTTGCGCGCGCGCGCCATGTTGGATGAAGCCGCGCTGAACCATCCGGACGATCAACGCGTAGTGCTCCTCCTTTCGCGCGCGCAGGCCGGGTTAGGGGACCTCGATGCGGCGCTCAAAACCGCTGAAGCGACCGTCGCCGCTAACCCGGAAAGTTCCGATGCGCGCGTTCAATTAGCTGCCGTGCTGGGCCGAATGGCTGAGAGAGCCAGCATGTTTAAGCAGCTCGGTCTGGCGCGACGGGCCAAGAAGGAACTCGACGCGGCGCTGGCGCTCGACGCCAGGAATCTGGATGCGCTCTATGGCCTCATGCTCTATTCCTATGCCGCGCCTTCGTTCATCGGCGGTGATAAGCTCAAGGCGCTAGAGTACGCCGACACCATGACTGCCGTTCACCCGGCGCGAGGGTATCTGGCGCAAGCGCGGCTGGCTAAAGATCGCAAGGATCTAGGCAAGGAAGAAGAGTTTTACCAAAAATCCATCGCTGAAGACCCGCGGTTTTACGAAGCGCTGACCACGCTTTCGAGTTTCTATTTGTCATCCGCGAAACCCAAGTATGACGAAGCGGAAAAGTACGCCTGCGACGCCTTGGCCCTCGATCCTCAAAAGGTCGAAGCCTGGAAACTCCTGGCTGAACTGAGAGTCGAATCACAGTGCTGGAATGAACTGGATGAGTTGCTGGCCGCCGCCCAACAAGCGGTCCCCGACGATCTTGCGCCGTACTATTCGGCTTCGGTGGCACTGATAAAACGCGGAACGCATCCGATTCTAGCCGAAGAGTACCTTCGGAAATACGAAAGCCTTCCGACTGAGGCGAACGAGCCATCGGCGGCGGCCGCGCACTATCATCGGGGCCTGGCCTTACAGAAGCTGGCGCGCAAGGACGAAGCTGCCGCCGAGATGCAAAGCGCGTTGCAAGCGGAGCCCAACTTCGAACTTGCCAAACAGGAATTGAAGAAGCTCGAGAAAAATAACTAGCGGCGGCCCAACGGCAAAGCCGCCCGGCCTTGGCGGCCTTCGTAAATCACTTCGTAATTTGCGTCCTTCTTTTTTGATAGCCGCGAAAAGTAAAGATAGCCCGCCACCGGCTGCGCTGTATCTCCCGCTGGAAGCTCGTGATCGCTCAATTCTTCTTCCATCGTGCGGCGGTCGGCGTCGGTTGAACCAGCATGCGGTGCGCGCGACGTCACGGCAACTCCGGTCGTAACATAGATGCCATGCGCGCGACCGCCGTAACCCCCATTGACAGTGTCGTATCCAACCCCGATGACCGGATAGACATCCACGCCGCCCGGCGATGCCGGCTTCCTCTGCAAAACTCTTGAAATGACGCGCGGCTCGACGCTCCGCGCAAGTTGCCCGGACTCAATCGCGCGGATCGAAAAGTCCGCCGGATCCACCTTAATGCCGCGCCCATTCTTCGGGTAGACGCCGACCTCGACCACAATATAATTTAGGTTCAAGTCCGTCGCAAATTGCGTGCGCACTTGTTCAGCCGTAAGCAGCGTCGCACCCATATCGAATGGCTGCTGAATCGAATTCGCGTGATAGTTCCGGACATCGCCTCGCGGCGTGAGGCTCGCAATCGCAAAACTTCCGGTCGCCAGCAGTGCGGCGAACCTCTTCATCACGGTTTCACCTCGGCACCCAATTCACTTCGATTCGCAGCGTCTTCCCGCTCAGCACGTAGATCTTCTACTCAAAATCAGGACGGTTTTGCGCTGTCACTCGTAATTCGTATGAGCCCGGAGTCAGCCAGATATCTTTCAGTTTACGAGCTTCCCCCGCGTAGCCGCCTTTCAAATAGACGTCGGCCTCTCTCACGCGGCTGTGCATCTTCACCTCACCCATCAACGGCCCACGCTGGAAACCGCCGACATATCCGGGCAAAAAGAACGGCTCGTAGCCGCGATAGTAGTAGGGATCGAAAAATCGCGCGCCACGGTCTCCAGCCCAACGAAACCGCCGCAAACCCCGCCAATATCAGCGATCGCTTCATGAATTCTCCTGCTCGAACCGCGCTCGCGCCTGCCCAAAGTGTACTTCGTCTCCGCTTTTCAACGCCACCCCGCGGCCGGCCCCGGCTGGAACTTGAAGCAGCTTGCCGGCTCGAAACACCGTGGTTCCATAAGCGCTGTGATCGTCGAACAAACGAAACTCTTTCGTGCGCCCGTCGAACTCGATATACGCGTGGGCGCGCGAGACGGTTACATTAACGGGTTCATCGGAAAACACAATATCGTTGCGCCGCAGCAGCCGCTCCTGATCGTCAAGCACTTCCGACAAGCGCCCCACATTCAACCGTTGCGCCCCTATTGAATAAGAGTCCCGCTCCGCCTTTCCATGTGTCACCACTAACGTCGCAGTCTGCGCCAATGGTGCCCGGGTCACCTCCGGCGCTCGCTTCCGGCAGAGAATCGCAAACGGCTTGTTGCCTTCAACAGCCTCGTCCGACAGTTCTACATGCACACGCAAATCGGTCGGACATTCCCGCCCCAAAGCGTCGCGAACTTCCTCGGTCAATGCTTCTTCTGGAAATGCGGTGGAGAACAATTCTCTCTCCTGCGCGTCGCGCGAATAGATCCGCACCGTCACATCGTTATACGGAAAAACTTTCTTCCCGCGACGCAGGGTCTGCACTCGCGCGACAACGTCATCCAGAATCGCCCGCTGAATTTCAACAAGTTCTAGACCCTGCTCCGGCGCCGCCTCGCCCCCATGCGCAAAGAGACGCCGCAGCCGCGAATCGAGCTGCTTTTCCACCCGCCGGACAATGCTCATTCGTGCGCTCCCTTTTGCAACATTCCGAAGCTTTGCGCCGCGGCAACCAGATCGAGGGCCATCGGCGCGGCCGCCGTCCCGCCGTACTGCCCGTTCTCCACCAGCATCGCAAATGCGATCGGGCGCGCGTTCGGCACGTCGAACGGCGCGAACCCGATGAACCAAGCGTGCGACGGACCATCGGCCAATTCCGCGGTGCCCGTCTTACCCGCGATCGGGACCACCGCCGCGTTCAGGCGCTTGCCCGTGCCTTCCGTCACTACCAGCCGCATGTCGCGCGCCAGCATGGCATCAACGCGCGGCGGCAAAATCATTTGCGGAGCCTGCAGGCGCGAATTCTGCTCGTCGATTACCCATCGCCCAAATGGCATGCTCCCGCCCGCTGCAATGGTTGCCGCAACGCGCGCCATCTGGAATGGACTTACCACCACTTGCCCCTGCCCGTAGGAAGCTTGCGGCATAATGGGCCGCAGAGTCGCCGCATCCGCCGGATTCGCTACCGAAATGCCCAGCAGTTTTGCCGTATCCAGAAGCGCTTGTGGCCCCACCTTATAAGTCCCAAGCTGTGCGAAGTACGCATTGCACGATACCGCAATGGCCCTCTCCATATTCAACGTTCCGTGTGGATTTCGGTCTTGCACATCGTCGCGAATAGGCCGCTTCGAATGCCCCACATAATTCCCAGATCGCCCGTCTGGCAGGCGAACGCACTGATACGTCTGATTCGCTAACTCTGGACTCACACGCAACGCCGCAATCGCCGTCACCACCTTAAACGTCGAGCCCGGCGGATACAATCCGTACCGCGCGCGATCCAACAGCGGGCCGCCCCCCGTCGAATTGAGCGGCATGTTCAGTGCGGGCTGCGGCTCACTCACCGAAGCCAAAAGATCGCCCGTCGAAGGGTCCATCACCACGATCGAGCCGCGGTCTTGCCCCACCTTCTTCAACTGATCGCGCAGAATTTGCGACGCGCGCTCTTGCAGCCGCGCATCGATCGACATCCGCACATCGCGATTGCGCGTCAGAATTTTCTTCACCTGCGAATTGTCCGGCTCGTACTGATGCCGCAGCAGCGGCAGCAACTCCCGGTAATCGTACTTCACCGCGTAAGTCGGCTGGCCCGTCTTGAAATCCTTCACTTCTACAATACGCGCGCGGTCGTCATAGCCCTGCAACTGCACCGCGGAATCGCGCTCCTGCAAACTGCTATTCGGCGCGCTCCAATTCAGATGCGTGCGCAAATCGCCCAGCAGATGAAACGTGTCCGTCCCCAGCGGGTAGTGCCGCGTCTCCTGCTTGTTGCACGCTTGGTCAATGTCGATTCCCAGCAGCGCGTATTGCTTGCGATTCTGCTCCAGTTCCTGCCAATTGCTGGTGGCGAGAGGGATCCCATTGCGATCGAAAATCGTGCCACGTGGAATGGATCGCGCAATTTCCGTAAGCCGCGGATTGTACTGGTAGCGCCGCACGCCGTCGGCTTGAATCACCAAACTGCCCGACCCAACCGTCGCATCCGCCCGCACCGTTTGTATGAGCGCCGCCTTCGCCACCACCGCAATTAACAAAGCCGCTATCATGCCACCGGCCCAGTAAACTGGAATGCGAAATGGATCGGTGTGGTCTGTAGCTACTTGGGTCTTGCGCGACACCGAGAGCAGGATGGCGAATAACGCGAAGTTCGCAATCATCGACGTGCGTCCGAAACTCAAAAACGGTGTCGCGACTCCCGAGAGCGGCACCAGATCCAGAATGCCCCCGGTAATCAACAGAATCTGCAGCGCCGTCAGGATCGCCAGCCCTAGCGCCAGAAAGAACGTGTAGTCGCGCGTCGTTCGCATCGCAATGCGAAACGAAAGGAACAGCAGCAGGCCATACAACAGAAACACGGCTAGCACGCCGAGAAATCCCCACTCTTCTCCCAGCACCGCAACGATTAAATCGGTATGTCCGGCCGGAATCACCGAGGGCTGACCCAAGCCCACCCCGGTCCCGAAGAATCCGCCCGTCGCCATGGCCCACAAAGAGTGCACCACTTGGTCGCCGCCGTGCACCGCATTGTCAAATGGCGAAAGCCACATTTGCACGCGGTCGGAAACCGTCTGCGGATGTCCGAATTTATAGCCAATCACGAATCCCGAAATCAGTGTCAGAAACCCCAGCGCGGCCAGCAGCACTCGTCTGCGCGCAACGGCATATAGCGTCAAGAACACGCATGCGAATACCAGCGCCGGCCCCAAATCTTTCTGCAAGAAAAAAAACAGCATCACGAGCGCGATGGAAATCAGAACAGGCGCGATATATTCCAAGCGCGGGATTTCAATCAGCCCCGCCAGCCGTCCGAAAATCGGGCCTTTCTCTTTCAAATCGCGCAGGAATTCCCAGTTGCGCGCGAAGTATCCAGCCAGAAAAAACACCAGCAAGATTTTGATACCTTCAATCGGCTGCGTCCCCAACAAATTCACTTTCGCATCGCTCGTTCCGGGTCCCGTGCCGAAAAAAATCAGCGCCAGCGAAAGACCTAGACTCGCCAGCAGCGGAACGAAACTCAAATCCCCGAACATGCGCTCGAAATCGATGAAACTCAGAATCGCCATTACGATGCAGCCGCCAATCACGCCCTGAGCGAAGTTCGCGAAACTCAGCGTGTCGCGCAACGGATCACGCAAGCTGATCATGAGAATTAATCCGATGCCCGTCAATATGTGCAGCGCCGGCAGCACGCCCTGTTCGCCATCGAACCCGCGAATGCGCCATACCAAATGCACCGCATAGAAGGACAGAAAAAACAGGCCTGTCCAAACCCAGAATGAGGACCGAAATCCGGCAAAAGTTCGCACGCTGAATCCGCTCTTCAATTGGCTAACCTGCGGGGGTGTGAGCAGGGGAATGGTTGCTTCCGGATCGGACAGCGGCGCCACCACCCGCTTGCGGAACGAATCCAGCTTCGGGTTGCTCATGATCAGCCGCTCTTTCACGCGGATCTTGCCGAGCGCGCCCACATTCGGAATCGCGCTTTGATTGTCGCTGAGAAAGTCCGAAATTTTGCGCGCCGCAAATTCGCGATCGGCCGGCACGGCATAGATTTTCAATGCCGACAGCAAATCTGTCGCCCGATCCACTTCATGCAAGTTAATTGGCGCGGGTGCGGTGGATGCTGCCAGCCGACGGCTCTTCGCCTGGAAAACCAGCCATAACCCAGCAGTCAAAATCAGACTTCCGGCCAACAGCCAAATCAGTTCCGATCCGCGCCGCGAAGAAATGTGCACTGCCTGAAGTGGCCGCCGCCAGGTTTCACGATCCGCCGGTTTACTGCGAGTTACAGGCATATTATTGGGCCGTTGGTTGTATCGTCGTCGGGCTGTGCATGCGGTCTTCGATCGCGATTCGGCTGCTTCGCACCAATTTCAAAACATCAATGACGGACTTGGAAAACCCCGCGCCCTTGAACATCTCTTCGGCATGCAGATAGTCTTCATCGGCATGCCGAAGGTCTTCGCCCTCTTCCGGCATGCCACTGGCGTTGGCGGAAGCGCGAACTAGTTCGTCGGCGCGCCCGCGGTAGGCTATTCCCAGCAGCCACATCTCGCGCCGCCCGCGATGAAAATTACCATACTTCTCAGCGTCGCGAAGCTCCTGCTCCGCGCGGTCCACATCCCGCAAGTTCGTTAGGTAAAGCCGAGCTAGACCAAGATGCGGGTCCGCCGAGTGCGGCATCAGGTCCCGGGCTTCTTCAAATTCAGCCGCCGCTTCGCTCACCATTTTGCCCTGATTCTTGCCGCTGGCATTGATTCGCTTGATATGCCCCTCGCACAAGAGCATTTTGGCCCGGATCGTTTTGTCGCCGCCACTCAGCAGCAGCGCCCGCTTCAGCGCCAGACGAGCCCGATCCCAATCGCCCGAGCGCACCACCGCGTTTTCGTGCTCGCGATAGTCCGTAATCACACGGTCGGCCGAAGCCACCAGTTTGTGCTCCAAAGTGTTTCGCGTGCCGGTAAGCACCAGCGGCATGGGATGCTGAGAGGCTAAATTCTGATAGCGCTGCCACGCATTGTTCAGATCCTTTTCGCGTTCTGTTTCAAGGTCGTGTCGCAAATCCGCTCCCGCGCTGTAGAGTTTCGCCTCGTGCCACAACGTGTATGTCACCACCGCGAGCAAAGTGAGTAAGCCCACCATCACTAGCCTCATCATCTTGCCCATGAAGGATACCTTCGGACGCGGCACCGGCTTTGCCGTGGCGGCGGAACTCGTTAGCCGCGTTCGAGCATCCAGCGGGTCGGCAACCGTCCGGCGCGTCGCGTCGGGATCCGGCGCGGCGGCGCGCGGCACGCGGCCTTCCTGAAACGCCTGCAAATCCGCGCGGAACTCATCGGCGGATTGGTAGCGCACCCGCGCGTCGCCGGCCAGCGACCGTTTCAGAATGTCGCGCAACACTGGCGGCACCGCTTGCAGCGAATCGAGCACCGCTTGATAATTGCGAATCAGATGCTCCAGCTTTGCCGCGTTTTCAGCCTGAAAATACCGCCGCCCCGTAACCATTTCAAACAGCACGACACTCACCGACCAAACGTCCGACAGCGCATCCACATCGCCCGTATTCAGGCGCTCGGGCGATGAATACGGCACGCTGCCAAACTGATTGTGCGTGAACTTGCGCGTGAGCGAAAGCGCCTTGGCAATTCCGAAATCGAGCACTTTGATGCTGCCGTCGGGAGCAATTCGGATATTACGCGGCTTGATGTCCCCGTGAACGATCCCGAAATATTCGCGCCCTTCCAGCACCGCCCGAAAGTTGTGCGCGTGCATCAGCACTTCGCAGATATCAATTGCGATCGCGACCGCCTTTTGAACTGGCAGCGGCCCATTGGTAATTACTTCGGAAAGGTCGCGCCCTTCCACGTACTCCATCGCAATGAAGAAAAAGCCGTCCAGTTCGCCGGCTTCATAAATCAGCGCCACCCTCGGCTCAATCACCGACAAACGCTTTTGCAATTGGGCTCCGCGACGCTCGGCATCCAAAACTTCCAGGCTTTCGGAATCCGTTCCCAGGTCGATCTGTTTCAGCGCGATTTCCCGGTTCGACTGGGTGTCGGTCGCCAGATACACGCGTCCCATCCCGCTCCCCGCGAGCCTGCGGACCAAACGGTATTTGCCAAACATCCCGAGGTCCATAATCACTCCGGATTCGGAAGACTCCCCTGTGGCATCACTCGCACGCGCCCTGCCAGTCCGGTAAAATTACCCGCCGGAAACGTGAGGGCGTGGTCCGACCAAACCGGTTCCACTAAACTCTCGATGAAAGTATTGCCCGTCATTTCAGGCGCCGCGGCTCCGTAAATTTCGATGCTCGGACGCCCCGCCAGTCCGCGCTTCCCATTTCCCGCGATCACGTTATGCACCAGCTTCGGCGTGGCCGAACCCCCAATCACAATCCCCGCGCCGCTGCTGCCCAGCACGCGATTCCCGCGCAACACACTAGTAGTGGTCCCGTCGATATCGATACCACCGCCCACCACCTCGTTGTCCTCGAAGCTAACCCCGCAGTTCCGTAGAACCACGCGGCCGGCGATCTGAAAGCCCGCAATCCGCCCGTGTTGAACGCCTTCACAAACCACTCCCGTTACCGCCGTCCCGCTTCCCGTGAGAGACACACCTTCGCACGCTTTGACGATGCCCGCAACCGTGGGGCACGGCGCAACGGCCACGACCGTATTCACCGGCAGGGCTGGCGCGGCTGCGGTCGAGCTTTTCGCTGCCAGCCAAAGCCAGCCGCCCCCCGCCAAAAGCCCCATTAAAATCGCTCCATAAATCAAAAATGCCCACCGTCCCGCTAAACCCGAACCCAGGAGCGGAAACTCGCGGAACGCCGCCCCCTCAATCAGCACCACCGTGACGTTATCCTTGCCCCCCGCCGCATTGGCCGCGTCCACCAGCGCCTGCACCGCCTCGCTTGCATCCTGCGACGCCCGAACCGTTCCTGAAATTATCTCGGCAGTGACCAGATCGCTCAGACCGTCGCTGCACAGCAGCACTGCCATATCAGATGCGAATCGTTGCTCGATGATTTCGATGAAATCTTCTTCATCCGGCGTGCGCTCTCCCGAGCCGACATCTCGAAATACTTCATTCCGTCGTGGATGCTGCATGGCCTCGGCTTCGGTCAGTTCGCCGCTGTCTTCGCGCTCACCCACCGGAGAATGGTCATGCGTGATCTTGCGCATCTTCCCACGCGAAAAAACATAAGCTCGCGAATCGCCCACGTGGCCGACTGTGAGCGTATCGCCTTCAATCACCGC
>JANYJA010000241.1 GCA_025358575.1 Terriglobia bacterium | reverse complement strand
GGCAGAGACCCCGAACGGTCAGCGCTCATTGCACGCGCCATAGCGTCGATCGCCCAGAGCAGGTGATCACTCATGGAATCGTCCCCGGAGCGCTATATCGGATTCCAATCATTCTGAATTTCTCCGTCGTCATGGCCGCGCATAGCCTATCGACGGATCGGCGTAAACGCCCTGAGGCCGCCGACGCCTTGCCGCGCTGCGAGAAAGACGCAGATGCGCGACACAAGACCGGGGACGACGTGGAAAAGGCTCATCAATTCGATCGGGAACCGATGACGTGCGCATGCGCAAGCCTGCGGATTCAATCCCGGTCGCCGAAGCCTTTGAAACTGTTAAGCAATCACCCGTTGGGTTTGAACTTGAGTAACTGCCCAGGTCCCTTATCACCGCTCAGACGGTTTTGAGCGAGCCGATCAACGCCTGGGCATCTTGCATGAGGGCGTGGAGGATATTCCACCCTTGCTTTTTGGCAGTAGAGAGGGCGGATCGAATGATAGCGAAGTCCGCGGCGCTGGCGTCGGCGCGGAATCCGCCAGATATTTTCTGCCGTAGCTTCATCATTCGGGCATCGCGTTCGGCTTGGTTGTTGGTAAAGGGCACGTCCAGATCGTGGAGGAAGCGCAGCACATCGCTCCTGCGCTCACGCAGGCGCATGAGGAGATTGTGGCCGATACGATGCGGCTTGGTGCCGCGACGCTGGGCACGGCGAAGTGCTGGCAATGCCTCGTGGAATGCAAAACCTTCCGCCATGATGGCGTCGTAGCGTCGCTCGATGCGCGCTATCAGGCGCGGTTTGGGTGGAATGGCCCGCTCACGCGCGAGATTCGTCACGTGGCAGGCGCGCCGCAACAGGATCTGCATCTTGCGCGCCCAATCTTCCTGATCGAATTCGACCAATGCCTGCAACTCCCGCAGATGATGGGCGTTGCACAAGGCATGGAGCACATTCTGCATTGTATAGTAGGGTTTCCAGTGATCGTGCACCGTAATGCCGACGACGCCTGCCAACAGGCTGCCGCGTTTGGCGCAAACCCGATAGAAGGTCAGAAGGGTCGTCGAGGCAATGTGCAGCCACTGAGTCTTGCCACCGAGACGAAAGCCGGTCTCATCCTGGTGCTTGACCTTGGCACTGCACACGGCCGCGCGTACCGCATCGACGAAGCTCGCCAGCCGATGAGCGCAACTGCGGCTCATCCGGGCGATGGTCGCCGGAACCAGGTTCACGTTGAACAAATCGCGCATCACTTCGGCCAGCCGATCTTCCGGCAAAAAATGGCCGTGCAGGAGATAGAGTACGATGGCGCTAATGCGCGGGCCATATTGAACCGGCGCCCCGACCCCCTTGGGAAAGGAAGCTTGAGTTACTGTGCCGCACTGCTCGCAGGCGCAGGCATGGGCGCGGTGCTCGGTGACACACATGGGCTGTGGCTCGGGCAGATCGAACACCTGCCGGGCGTTATACCCCGTGGACGTATCCGCAAGCGGCTTCGCGCTACATCCATCGCAGGCTTGAGGATAGTGATCGACAACAGCGTCCGGCGTCGTGACTGGCTGCAGGGTCGCGCCCGGATGTCCCTTTTGCCCACCGCCGCTCTTGCCTGAGGGCTTACGCAAACTGCTGGTCCGAGGCGGCTTCTTGGGCCCATCGCTTGATGGCGGCTTGCTGCTATTGCTGCTGTTGAGTTCGAGCCGGCGTTCCAGCTCTGCGACCCGGGCTTGGAAGTTCTTGATCAGCTCCTGGAACGCACTATTCTCTTCCCGCAAGGAAATATTCTCGGCACGCACCGATGCGACCTCAGCCACCAACGCAGCGATCGTTGCGTTGCAGCCGTCCGGAGCATCGGAGCGATTCGGCGGTTGAGTCATTGGTAGCTTGACTCATGCCTCGCCCCCTCGAGTCAAATAAAAAATGGACCTGGGCAGTTACTGCCGAACAAAGCCAATGAGAGAATCTTATGGGAATTCAATGGTCAGTGTGAAGGATCGAAAAATCTCGTCTTGTGACGATCGTTGGTTTGGTGGGTTACGCGCGGATCGAGTGCGCGGATTCAATCATCAGGTCCGGGGCCGCGCCAACCCACCCTGCGAACCGCGGCGTGTTGAGAGATTATTGCCGAACAAAGCCAACTGGAAACTCTCTTGATGTTTCAATGTGCCGATACGCACCCGTCGATAAGGCTCATTTTTTAGGGAACGAAACCAACGAGGGATTCGCACGATAGTTCAAAGATTTACGTCCTACCCCGCCAATTCACGCGATCGCTTCGTCGCCGCCG
>JANYJA010000215.1 GCA_025358575.1 Terriglobia bacterium | reverse complement strand
ATCCACAATCAGTCCGCCGATGGACGTGCCGTGCCCGCCGATGAATTTCGTCGCCGAGTGAACCACAATATCGGCGCCATGCTCAATCGGCCGGCACAGGTACGGCGACGCCATCGTGTTGTCGATCACCAGCGGAACACCCGCCTCGTGCGCAATCTTGGCCACCGCCGCAATGTCCAGCACGTTCATCCTGGGATTCGCGATCGTCTCCGCGTAAAGCACTTTCGTCTTCTTAGTAATCGCTCGCCGAAAATTTTCCGGATCGTCTGAATCCACAAAAATGGTGTTGATCCCTAACCGCCGAAAGCTTACGTCGAACTGCGTATACGTCCCGCCGTACAGCGTGCTCGCGGCAACCATCTCATCGCCCGGAAGCAGCAAACTTGTTAGCGCTAGAAACTGCGCCGCCTGCCCGCTCGCCACCGCCAGCGCCGCCACGCCCCCTTCCAGCGACGCGATGCGCTCCTCCAGCACCGCCGTCGTCGGGTTCATGATGCGCGTGTAGATGTTGCCGAATTTCTGCAATCCAAATAACTCCGCCGCATCCTGCGTATCCTTAAACACGAAGGAAGTCGTCTGATAAATCGGCACCGCTCGCGCTCCAGTCGCGCTGTCCGGCTGCTGCCCCGCGTGCAACGCGCGCGTGTTAAATCCAAATTGACGCTCTTGTTCGTCGGCCATTATGGTTTTCCTATATTGATACTCTGTATACTCTTCCGGTAGTCCGGCATGTACATCTCTAGGCCCGAAGTCTTAGTTAGTTTGCAATACCCCGCCGTCAATTGCTCTTGATAGCGGTCCAGATAAAACAAAAAAGGATCGCGCGGATCCGCATCGATCAACTGCAAGTCGGTGTCGTGCATCGTCAGTTTCCCGAACTGCAGCGTGCCCCCGCGAAACGCCATATAGTTGCGTTTTTCATTCACTGCCCGTCGCTGCGCATTCCCAAAAAATTGCACCATCCGATCTCCCTCAATCTCCACCCCCGTTACGCGCCCGCGCGTCCGCGGAGGCGGCAAAATGAGCTCCGGGTCCAGCGTCATGGTATCGCCTTCCGCTACAATCCCGCGAACCTTGCGCGATCCTATCAAATCGCCAACCTTAATTCCAAACAGATGCATCAGCCCCTTCACTGGCAGATGCTCCGCGCGCAGTTTCTCCGGACGAATCAGAATCTTCCCGTCCGGCGACGCGCTCACGTCGCTAGTCATCTCAAACGGCACGGCCAGACCCTTGTGCAGCGTCCCCTTCATTTTCATCTGCTTGCCCGCCATCGAGACCGTCACGTCAGTCACGGGCGACCCAGCAGTCGCAAAAACCTGCCTGTTCAGCAGCCCCGTCAGGTTCGCCGCGTCCACCGCAATCTCGCCCGAATCAATCTCCAGCATGAATGAACTCTTGTCGTCGAATGATGCAATCGCCGCTGGATTCTTCCGCAGCAGCCGCCCTTCCAGGTGCCGGACGTCCATCGCGAACGTGGGATCCATCTGCAGCCGCACATTATGCATTCGCACCTGCGTGACCGCGCCCGCCGGAGTGGCCGCTGGTGGAGTCGCCACCGCAGTGGGATGCTGTTCAACCACCGGCGCCTGCGTTCGATTGCACGCCGCCATCCCTGCCACCAATATCACCCACCACGCTTCTTTCATTTCCCCCACCCGCCGCCGCCCGGTGTCTCAATCCGCACCACATCGCCAGCCCGCACGGCCACCCGCGCCTTTGCGGCAATCCTCTGCGCCTTCCCAAGCCGCACTAGGGTATTTCGCCCCGTGCTAGCCGCCGCTCCGCCCGCCAGCCCGTAAGGCCCGCGCTCACGCCGGTCCGAGAGTATTGTCAAATCGCAGTCCGTCAAAAATTCAATCTCCCGCACAATCCCGTCCCCGCCCGCATTCTTCCCGCGACCTCCCGAATTCTTGCGCACTTGGTACCGCGTCACTCGCAGCGGATACTCATGTTCGAAAGTCTCAATCGGCGTATTCCAGCTATTGGTCATGTGCGTGTGCGTCGCGCTCAGCCCCGCGTGCTTTGCCGACGCCCCCATGCCCCCGGCAATCGTCTCGTAGTATGCGAACGCGCGCCCGCGCCTCGCGTCCCATCCGCCAAAGCTCAAGTTATTCATCGTGCCCGAACTCGCCGCTGGAATCCGCTCCGGCATCGCCCGGGCCAGCGCCCCCAGCACCACATCGGTAATCCGCTGCGACGTCTCCACATTCCCCGCGGCCATCGCCGCCGGCAGCCCCGCATTCACCACGCTGCGCTCCGGCGCCATAATCGTGATGGGCCGCAGCAGCCCTGCCGTGTAAGGCACATCGCCCGTCACCAAACACCGAAACACGTACATCGTCGCCGATACCGCAATCGCATAATTCGCATTCACCGAGCCGTCAACTTGCGCGCTGCTCCCCTTGAAATCCACCTCCACCGAATCCCCGCGAACGCGCACCATTACCCGAATCTTCACCGGCGTCTCGCTCAGCCCGTCGTTGTCCAGATAGTCCGTGAATTCGTAATCGCCATCCGGGATCTCGGCAATCGCCGCCCGCGCCATGCGCTCGCTGTAATCTTGCAGCTCTCGCATGTTCCGCGTCACGCGAGCCAGGCCATACTTCGCGACCACCTCCCGCAGCCGCGTTTCTCCGCGATAGTTCGCCATCACCTGCGCCCGCAAATCGCCCTCGCGCTCGTCCGGTGTCCGCACATTGGCCAGAATCAGCCGCAGCATCGCGGCATCCATCTCGCCCGCTTTCACCAACAGCACCGGCGGAATCCGAATCCCCTCCTGATAAATCTCGCGCGCCAGCGGCATCGAGCCCGGACTCATCCCGCCCACATCCGCATGATGCGCGCGGCTCGCCGCATAGAAACTGGGCCGCGATTTGCCATTCAGAAATACCGCCGATACCGCCGTGATATCCGGCAAATGCGTCCCGCCCTGAAACGGATCGTTTACAATCGCCACATCGCCCGCCGCCAGTGAACAGTGATCGATGACCGCCCGCACCGATAGCGGCATCGCCCCCAAATGGACCGGCATGTGGTCGCCCATCGCCACCGTTTCGCCCGCCGCATCGTAAATCGCGCACGAATAATCGCGCCGCTCTTTGATGTTTGCAGAGAAGGCCGTCTTACGCAGCACCACGCCCATCTCTTCCGCAATCGAAACGAATAGATTGCGAAACAGCTCCAGCTCTACCGATGCGGCTGCGTTCACTTCTTTTTCTTCTTATGCGAGTCGGGCTTCGGAGTGCCCAGTTGAATTTCCGACACGGCGTCTCCCGCTGCAGGCGCGGCAACAGACTCCGTCACAACTGGCGGCGGCGCGTCCGGACGCACCGCTGGCTTGCACTCTCCCGCACTCACCGCGAAACTTGCGACACTCTTCCATCCGTCGGCTTCCTGTTTTTGCACGCGCAGCGTCTTGCTCTTCGCGTCGGGCAAAATCCGCCAGCCGCTTTCATTTCCAGCCGGCGGCCGCCCCGGAAGTCGAATCGGTTTCTCGCCGGTCTCTCGAAGCATCCAGCTCTCACCGCCATTTGGCGATTCGTAAAGCTCGTATCTTAGCCCAGTGCCGCCCTTATCTAGCATTGCAGCGCCGTCTTTCCGCGACGCGAACCAGAAAGTCTGGATCGTTCCCGCGCCGCCATCCTCCTGCAGCGGCTTCTGCCGCCAGCTCTTTCCGCCATCGGTCGTCAGCAGAAAAAAAGCGTCGCTCGGCAGCGGATGCAGCATCGATCCGCTGATCCATCCCGCTTCGAAATCGCTGAATTGAATCCGATCCAGTTCGCCCCCGCGAATCCGCGCCACCGGTTCCTTCCAGGTGGCACCCCCGTCCTCACTTTCGAGCATCACCGAATACAGCGTCGTCTCGGCGCTATGAAAATTCCCCGTCAGGAAAATCCTCTGCCCCAGCGAAGCTACGTTTGCCAGGTCCAGATACACCGGGCAAGGGTCCTCGGCCGAACAAGTTAAGCCTGCCCACTGTATGTCGTCTTCTGTGCAAACAACTGCAACGCGCTCGGGCCCGCCCTGCGCCCACAAACCAGCCGTCGCCAGAATCGCCAGCACCGCTCTCACAGCCGAATTCTACCAGCCCGTTCTTCATTCTCTTAGAGCACTGAGCCAAGGGCAAAGGCGAGAAGATTACCATAACCAGATATGGTGTACCCGCCGCCGTGCTCGTTCCCCGTGGCAAGCGAGGCAAATCTCACGCACAAGGAAATCGTGGAAGGTATGCGAGCCCTGCGCAAGAGCGAATATGCCGATCGTGTTCTGGTTTCGCTGGAGTGCAAAACCATATTGGCCCCCCCGACCTGGGGACTGGAAATCTCAAATGCGATCCTCGTCGGTGAGCGAAAGCAGCGTTTGAATCAGTCGGATATGGGGCAGTTCGCCAAATTATTGGAAGGCCTATCTCTGGTGCAAGACATGCAGGCGGTGGGCCGGTCCATGGAGACAGTTCTGCTTTGGGCTCGTCATCACGGCCTTTCAGCCTACGACGCGGCCTATCTGAACCTTCGATCCGGCAGAGCGCACCACTCGCAACGCTAGACTCCAGATTAAGAAAAGCAGCGAAGCAAATGGGCGCTGAAATCTTCCTGCCGAACTAGCACCTCGTCCGAAGAGCGTCAGAATCTCATGGCGGCACACAAATCTTCAATCTCCTCAGCAGTTTACGCACCGGTTAAACACCCCATGTAGAATAAAAACAGTGTCCTACGACCTCATCATCATTGGAAGCGGCCCTGGCGGCTACTCCGCGGCAGTTCGCGCCGGGCAATATGGCCTCAAAACGGCAATCATCGAAAGGCATAGCAAACTCGGAGGCGTCTGTCTCCACGTCGGTTGCGTTCCCACCAAATCGCTGCTCCACACGGCGGAAGTCTGGAACCATTTCACGCATTCCGAAGCCGAAGGCATCAGTTGTGAGAATCCGCGCCTGAATTTCCCCAAAGTCATCGACCGGAAGAATGGGATCGTCTCCAAGCACGCCAAAGGCATCGATTTCCTGATGCGCAAAAATAAGATTGAGACCTTCCACGGTGTCGCCACCCTCAATGGTGGGGGCAAGGTCGAAGTGCGCGGCGAAAAAGGCACGCAAACCCTCGAAGCCAAGAACATCATGATAGCCACGGGCTCGGAAGCCCGCATGCTCCCCGGCCTTCAGCCCGATCCCGAAAGCATCCTTACAAACATTGAAATCCTCAACCTAAATAGCGTCCCAAAGACTCTTTCCATCATCGGTGCCGGAGCCGTCGGAGTCGAATTCGCCTCCATGTTCAACAAATTCGGCACCAAGGTCAGCGTCTTTGAAATGCTCCCTCGTGTGGTGCCCGTGGAAGACGAAGAAATCTCCGCCGAGCTCGAAAAAGTGTTTAAGCGCGAAAAGATTCGTGTCGAAACCGGCGCTAAATGCGAGAACATCCGCAAGACCCCGAACGGCGTCGTCATGACCGTCACGCTGAAGAACGGCAAGAAAGAAGAAGTAGAGTCCGAGAAACTGCTCGTCGCCGTCGGTCGCGCGCCGAACACCGCGAACATCGGCCTCGAGAACACCAAGGTGGAACTCGATCGCGGCTTCATCAAAACCAACGAGTTCATGCAGACCGCCGAGCCCAATGTGTACGCTATCGGCGACGTCGTAGCTGGCATGCCCCAACTCGCGCACGTTGCCTCCGCGCAGGGAATGGTCGCTGTTGCGAAGATTGCCGGCAAGCCTGCCAAGCCTATCCACCGCGACCGCATCCCCGGAGCCACTTACACCGAGCCCGGCATCGGCAGTGTCGGCATCACCGAAGCGCAAGCCAAAGCTCAGGGGCTCAGGATCAAGGTGGGCAAGTTTCCTTTCGCGGCTAACAGCAAGGCCACCATCCTCGGTATGCACGATGGTTTCGTGAAGGTGATCTCGGACGAAAAGTACGGCGAGATCCTCGGCGTCCACATTATCGGCCCGCAGGCTTACGAGCTGATCTCCGAAGCCGTCACCGCCATGGAATCCGAAGCCACCGTCGAGACCATGATGAACACCATCCACGCGCACCCCACCATCTACGAAGCCATCGGCGAAGCGTTCAACGCGGTGTATGGTTTAGCCATCAATGTTTAATGTGCGCCACCTCGGACGCCTCAGTTATTCCGAGGCGTTCGCATTGCAGCGGCAATTGGTCGAAGAGCGTAAGCTCGATCTTATTTCGGACCAACTGCTGCTCGTCGAGCATCCCCACGTCATCACGATTGGACGCAACGGTCACACCGAAAATCTGCTCGCCAGTGAGGATGTTTTGCGCCGCTCCGGAATCGCTTTTCACGAATCCGACCGTGGCGGCGATGTGACATATCATGGTCCCGGGCAGATCGTGGGCTACCCCGTTCTGGATCTTTCGCGCTGGCACAAGGACGTGCATCTCTACGTCCGAGCCCTCGAACAGATCCTCATCGATACGCTCTCCGATTTCGCCATCGGAGCCGAGCGCGTTACCGGCCTCACCGGCGTTTGGGTGAACGGCCGTAAGATCGCCGCCATCGGAGTTCACATCAGCCGCTGGATCACGTCCCACGGGTTCGCGCTTAACCTTAACACCGATCTTTCTTATTTTCAGTATATCGTTCCATGCGGCATCTCGAAGCCCGTGACCAGCATCCACGCCGAGGGCGTTCCGGCGGACTGGGCCCAGGTAACGAGCCGATTAATTGTTCATTTTGAGCGTGTTTTTAATACCGAGGAGATTCTGAATGATAGACGTAGTGATGCCCCAGATGGGCGAGAGCATCGTCGAAGGCACGTTAACCAAGTGGCTCAAGAACGCCGGTGACGTCGTTGAGCGCGATGAGCCGCTATTTGAAATTTCGACCGACAAAGTAGACACGGAGATCCCGTCGCCTTCGGCTGGGACGCTCAAAGAAGTTCTCGTCCAGGAAGGCGCCACCGTTGGTATCAACACCGTGGTCGCCCGCATCGAGGAAGCCGGAGGTGCCGCTGCCGCTCCGCCGCCAGCCGCGGAAATAAAGCCCGCCACCGCGCCGGCTCCGCCACCTGCCGCCCCTGTGTCCGTTGCTCCTCCGCCCCCGCCCGCTCCGCCTCCAGTTGTTGAAGAGCCGCGTGAAACAGCTGGCCCTCTCTCCCCGCTGGTGCGCAAGATGGCGCGCGAAAATAACATTGATCTCAGTCGTGTGACGGGCTCAGGTGCTGGTGGACGCATCACCAAACAAGACGTCGAAAGCATCATGGCCGCACAAAGCCAGCCTCCGCCGCCTGCACCCGCCGCGGCACCGACAACACCACCTCCGGCACCAGCCGCGTCTTCGCCCGCTCCGGCTGGTCAAGCCAAAACACGCATCGAGCCCATGAGCACCATGCGCCTTAAAATCGCCGAGCACATGCTCATGTCGAAGCGCACGTCGGCCCACGTTACCACCGTGCACAAGGTCGACATGACCAAAATCGCCAAAATGCGCGCCAAGCACAAAGCCGATTTTCAGGCTCGCTACGGCATGTCGCTCACGTTCCTCCCGTTCGTGACCCGCGCCGCCATCGAAGCACTGCGGACTTTCCCTATCGTCAACGCCTCCATCGAAGGCAACAACATCATCTATCACAACGAAATCAACGTGGGCATCGCCGTGGCGCTGGAGAATGGCCTCATCGTCCCGGTAATCCGCAATGCCGACGAGAAAAACGTTCTGGGTCTCCAGCGCTCCATCGTCGATCTCGCGCAGCGCGCCCGCTCACGGCAGTTGAAGCCCGATGAAATCGCTGGCGGCACATTCTCCATTACTAACTTCGGCAGCTTCGGCAGCGTCTTCGCGACCCCCGTAATCAATCAGCCGCAAGTCGCTATTCTCGGCGTCGGGGCCGTTGAAAAGGTTCCGGTGGTCATCGATGACGCCATCGCGATTCGCTCCGTAGCCTACCTCGCTCTGACCTTCGACCATCGCCTCATCGACGGTGCGCTGGCCGATCAGTTCACCGCCAAGGCAAAGTCCGTCCTTGAAAATTGGTCCGAAGAAGTCCTCTGATGGAAAGAGTTTTTCTCGACTACTCCACCGCCAAGCTCCGTCAGTACCGCGAGCGCATCGCGGCGTGCCTGGACCACCTAACTAACGAGCAGGTCTGGACCAAGGGCCACGCCAACGAAAACGCGATCGGCAACTTGGTCCTGCATCTTTCCGGAAATGTCCGGCAGTGGATAGTCGCGTCCCTTGGCGACGCTCCCGACACTCGGCAAGCGCGACTCGGAGTTTGCCGCTAGAGCCTCCACGAACCTGCTCGCACTTCTCAATGCTGCCGTCGATGAGGCGATCCCGATCATAGACAGCCTAACCCCCGAGCGCCTCGCCGAACGCATCCAGGTCCAGAAATACAACCTCACCGTAATGGAAGTTGTGTATCACGTAGTCGAGCATTTCTCCATGCACACCGGCCAGATCATCTTCGCGACGAAACTCCTAACCGGCGGCGACCTCGGCTTCTACAAACACCTTTCGGCAGTGGAACATCGCGAAGAAACACCGTAAACCGTCCGGGAGACCGCGTCGCTTATCTCGCCGAACTAATACACCCCGCGATGCGCCACCACCACGATTATGAATGTGCCCGGATTATCCGATGCCGCCGTCGGTAAATATATCCTGTGCGTCGCCGAATCCACACCCATCGTTCGAGCACCCTGCGGTGTTTTCACCGTCTGCAAGATCTCAAACTTTCCCGGCGACGTCTCCCGCGCCACCGCCAGCGTCCCGTCGCCGCAGCTCGCGAAGACCTCGCCGCTGTCCACTTTCACGGCATCCACATGGTCGCCGATCGGCAGGTCCGCCACCACCTTGCCGGTCACCGTGCTCATCACAATCAATTTTCGTGGTTTCCTGCATCCGAGGTAGATTTGCCGCTTTTTCGTGTCGATCGTCATCCCCACCGGCGCGCCTCCCGGAGCCACCGGCCAGCGCGCCACCACCTTCTTGGCCTTCATGTCAAACACCGCCACTTCGTTCTTGTCCATCAGATTCACGTAGACCTTGCCGGCCCCATCCGACGCCAAGAACTCAGGCGCTCCGCCCAGATCCACCGGCGCATCCATTTTTCCGCTGTTCGGATCGATGTCCGGCGCGATCGACATCAGCGATCCCTTGTCCCCCGACACCACCACGACCCGCCCGCTTGCCGGGTCGAAAATTATGCCGTCCGCGTCGGGCTGCGCAACAATTGAACCCAGTACCGCGTTCGTCTTCAGATTGAAGATTACGATCGCTCCCGCTCCTCCGCCATCACTGATGAATCCGCGCCCCGATTTCGGAACGATCGCCACGCCATGCGCGATTTTCTGCCCCGGAATGTCGGCAATCGTCTTGCCGGTTACCGAATCGATCACCATTGTGTGCGTTCCCCTCGGAACGTACAGCCGGTGTGTCTGCGGGTCGACCGTCAGATAGTCCCAGCCGCCTGTACCGCCCACGTGAATTGTTTTCGCGATTTCCCAGTCTGTTCGCGCCTGAATTGGCGGCAGACCCGCGAATAGAAGCGGGGCGAGAGCCGTTACAATAAGTTTCATCATCTACGTTCTTGTCAGTATGGTGGCCATGACTTCCAATCTGCAACGATCTTTTGAAAGGCTGGAGAGCCAGAAAGCCGCATTCCTCGCCGAAACATCACTTTGGTCTGCCGAACGATTGCATTTTCGACCCGCACACTCGTCCTGGTCCGCTTTGGATGTCATCGACCATCTCGTGAAAGTGGAACAAGCCCTAGTCCGTGCGGTGAGAAGTAGTCTTCCCCATGGCCACCCGCAACAAGTCAAAGAACGCGTCGGCGCATTGTTGGTTTTCCTGGTAATGCGATCGCCGATTCGCATCAAGGTCCCTGCGTCGGCGGGCTCCGTCCTGCCCGAAATCACCGCGGACCCCATCTTGATCGTGAGGCAGTGGGACGACCTCCGAATCGAAATGGAAGACTTAGTCAAGGGTTTGTTGCCCGCGCAACTCCGCTGCGGCCTGTTTCGTCACCCAGTTAGCGGATGGATGACCATGTCGCAGGCTTTGGCATTTCTATCCGCCCACTTGCGGCATCATGGCTACCAACTCACTCGGCTGGAGCGCGCCACCCGCGCCCTTTGAACTCACGGAAACAATGACAGGCGTGAGAATGGACAAATGGCTCTGGGCCGCTCGCTTCTTCAAGACGCGCGCCCTCGCCACAAAGGCTTGTGATCTGGGCCGGATCGAGTCCAATGGACAATCCGCGAAGCCTTCGCGCGAGGTTCGCCTCGGCGACTGCTTGCGGGTCAAGAACGACGGCGGCGATTTTCAGGTAGATGTTCTGGTGCTCAGCGAGATGCGCGGGCCCGCCGCGGTTGCGCGGACGCTCTATCGTGAAACCGCATCCAGCCGCGAACTTCGCTTAAAGCTGGCGGCGGAGCGAAAAGCAATAGCGGGTTTCGAATCCTTGCCCGAAGGCAAACCGTCCAAGCGTGATCGCCGTGAGCTAGACCGTTTTCGCGGTAGAGCATAGCCCAGTGCTTTCGGATTCAGACTTCATCCAATCGGAGAGCTCAAGTTTAGGCACCATCCGCGTCGTAAATCTACGGCGTCCCGGTTGGAGCAAAGTTGGGACGATTTTCATAATTATGCTGATAAAACTTGAGGTATTCGCCTGACTTTACATTGCGAATCCAATCCGCATTTTCCCGGTACCAGCGCACCGTACGAGCCAGCCCGATTTCAAAATCCACCTCTGGCGACCAGCCGGTTTCACGGATAAGCTTGGCGCTCGAAAGCGCGTACCGTCGATCATGGCCAGGCCGGTCCGCAACAGTGGACATGAGGCTGTCGGGCATACCCGTAGCCGCCAGGATTTTACGCACGACGCTGAGGTTGGGCAGTGCGCGGTTGCCGCCGATATTGTAAATTTCTCCCTCGCGGCCACGTTCCAGAACTGCGCGGATGCCCCTGCAATGATCCTCGACATAAAGCCAGTCGCGGATCTGCATGCCGTCTCCGTAAATCGGCAGCGGCAGCCCCTCAAGCGCATTTGAAGTCATTAGCGGAATTAATTTTTCGGGAAATTGATAGGGCCCGTAGTTGTTTGAAGCGCGCGTGATCAGCACCGGCACTCCGTAGGTGAGGAAATACGACCGGGCGAGCAAGTCCGAGCCGGCCTTGGAGGCGGAATAGGGGCTGCTGGGATTCAGCGGAAAGGTTTCATCCGCTTCGACCGGGTCCTCCAGGCTCCCGTAAACTTCGTCAGTGGAGACATGCACAAAGCGGCTGATACCACCTGTTCGCGCTGCTTCCAGCAATGTGAAAGTTCCGCGCAAGTTGGTTTCAAACGCGGGCGATGCCGACAGGATGCTTCGATCCACG
>JANYJA010000212.1 GCA_025358575.1 Terriglobia bacterium | reverse complement strand
CTGATCCATCTCCCGGCGCGCATCCTCTAACTGGCTGGATTCCAGCAGAAGAAATGCGTACCACCAATGTGCGGTTACGTATCCAGGATTCAGAGCCAGAGCGTTTTGATATTCGCGGCCTGCCGCCGCGATATCCCAGTCGTAAAACAGATGAATCGCGCCCAGCGAGGTATGCGCTTCGGCGAGGTGTTCACTCAGTTCAAGTGCTTTGAGGGCGTATTGCCTGGCTTTTGGCATCGCCTCGCGCGGATTCCTGGCCACCCAATAGCTAAGCTGGAACCAGGCGTCCGCCAGGTCTGCATAGGCCCGCGCGTAAGTGGGGTCCAGCCTTACGGCTGCTTCGAAATCGCGGACCGCTGCATCCAACTCTGTTTCGCTCCGCTTACTCCAGTGGTGACGCCCCAACAAATAAAAGTTGTACGCCTCCAGATTGGACGTATCCTTTGTAATGGACCCCAAAACCTGGACAAAAAATAACGATTTCTTAGATGGAGGAGCGGCATTGAAAATGAAGGAGAGTCAATGCCCAAAACGAGAAAGAGTCACCCGCCCAGCCTGAAGGCGAAAGTTGCGGTGGAGGCGATTCGTGCCCATAAGACGGCGGCGCAGATCGCACAGATGTTCGGTGTTCACCCGACTCAGGTGGGGGGCTGGAAGAAACAGGCGCTGGCCGGTTTGCCCGATGTATTCGGCAACGGCCGGGAGCAGCTCCGCGAGCAGGCCGACGCCGAGAAAGACGAACTGTACAAGCAGATCGGCCAACTGAAGGTCGAACTGGATTTTCTAAAAAAAAGATCCGGCCTGATCTGAACGAGCCTCGTCTATGGATCGATCCGGACCACCGACATCTGAGTATTCAGCGGCAATGCGATCTGCTCAGCCTGCCGCGCTCAACCTTCTATTACCAGCCACAACCGGAGGCCGCGGAGAACCTGCGTCTGCTTCGCCGGCTCGACGAACTATACATGGAGTATCCGTTTTTCGGCAGCCGCCGGATGGCGGTCATGCTGAATGTCAACCGCAAACGTGCGCAGCGGCTGATGGGTATTCTCGGCATCGAAGCGCTGTATCCAAAACCGGATTTGAGCCGTCCCGCTCCCGGCCACCAGATCTATCCGTACCTGCTGCGCGGGGTCCCGATTCTCCGCCCCAATCAGGTCTGGAGCACCGATATTACTTATATTCCGATGCAGGGCGGCTTCCTTTATCTGGTTGCCGTGATGGACTGGTTCAGCCGCTTCGTCCTCAGCTGGGAGCTTTCCAACACGATGGAGATCGGCTTTTGTTTGGCAGCGCAACAAGCCGCGTTTCGCTTTGGCCAGCCGGAGATTTGGAACAACGATCAGGGCTCGCAGTTTACCGCGAACGCTTTTCTGGCGCCGCTGCAGCGACGCGGCATTTCGATCAGCATGGATGGCCGCGGTCGCGCGCTCGACAATGTCTTCATCGAGCGACTGTGGCGTTCGCTGAAATACGAACTCATCTATCCCGGCGACTTCGCTGGCGGACACGAATTGTACTCGGCTCTGGAGCGCTACTTCCATTTCTACAATCACCGGCGGCCACACCAGGCGCTCCGCTACCAGACGCCGGCCGATCTTTTTCCGCGCAGTTCCACAAGGAAGCGGGCTGGATGAAGATGGGGGCTCTGCCCCCAAACCCCCGGGATTTAGCGCTGTTCTTTACCAGAATGGATGGTCCGCTCTTTACTGCAAGCCATGCCTGTCGTACAATCGATCTGCTTGATAGGAGGGCAGGGCAACGCAGGGATGCGACCCGAGCGCCGATTCAAGTCCGGAATGGATGGCGGTCGCAAGACCGCCTCCTGCTAACCCGCCGCCACACCATCTAAGAAACGCCGGTTTTTTGTCCAGGCAATGGGGTCCACCTCATCCTTTAGCTACACCAGCTAAGCTACAGCAGCGGCGTAAGGCCTTCGTGGACGATTTCCAGGGTCTCGATGGCGATGTCGCTGGATTCGGCGTTCAGGGTTGGGCCGCTCCATTTGGCGGGCCAGGCGTTGGCTACGTTAAAGCGCATGACGGACTGGCCAGCGTCGTTAAGCAAGACGATCGACATGTTTCTACGGGCGACCTGGCCTTCCAGGGTTTGGTGCATCCAGCTCCACAGGCTCAGGTCTGTGGTGAGCCCGCGTTTCAGGAT
>JANYJA010000204.1 GCA_025358575.1 Terriglobia bacterium | reverse complement strand
GCTGCTTTATCCCTACACGTTCCAGAACGTACTTGCGAATGTCCTGTTCGTGCACGGCTTCGTGCCGTCGGCCAACAACAATATTGTGCCGGGCGGCTGGTCTATTGGGACGGAAATGGCCTTCTATATCTGCTTCCCGATGTTGTTTTCGATCGTTGCAAAGGCGAAAGGCCGGGAAGCGGCGACGGCAGGGGCGTTGTTTCTCGCCGCCATCGTGTTCAACCTCCTGATCCAATCCTCACTCGAATTTACCCACGGCATTGTCGTGTTAAATAACAGTTTCATGTATTTCAACCTGGTTAACCAGTTGCCCGTATTCCTGCTGGGTGTAGCGGCTTTTTTCCTTCACAACCGCGAAGGAGAGCCTGGCCTGGTCGCTTCATTCCGGTTCAACCTTGTGGGGTTGGTACTGTCGACGGCATGCACCGCGTTGCTGCTGGAACTGAACCTCGATGCGACATTTTCCATCGTTCCCGCAGCGGCTGGGCTGTCAGCTTTTTTCCTGTTGAACCTGCTATGGCGAGCACGGCGCGTTTCCGCGCTGATATGCGAGATCGGACGGGTGTCCTACTCGATGTACATATTTCACTTCCTGGTCGTGTGGTTCATCTTGCGACGCGTAGTCAAGATCGTGCCCGCCGACACCCCGCGGGACCTGATGCTGCTCGCCGGATTCGTTCTGGTCGTTGCATGCACGTATTTTATTGCTCGCGTCTCGCAATGGGCGATAGAAGCGAAGGGGATCGCCCTGGGTAGCGCCGTCTTAAAGCGTTGGCACGCGCGGCTTGCGGCCAAATCGGCTCAGGCGGCCCTTTAGCGTTGCCGATGCAAGCGTTTAGTGAAATGTCCCGTTTGCAATAGTCCCCTACGCAAAAGCGGGCGGCAGGGCGCCGGGTCAAGAATCTGGATCTTTACTCGCGCGCGGTGGCGGGCTGGGCTATGAACCATCGGATGGATCGGGCATCGGTGATGGATGCGCTTAACTGCGCGATCAAACAGCGTGGCGCAACGCCCGACATCCTGCACCAGGACCGCGGATCGCTCTACGCAATGGTGGACTATCGGGCGCTGCTCGCACGCTACGCCGTGCGCGAGAGCATGAACCGAAAGGCCGATTGTTGGGACAATGCGCCGATGTAGAGTTTCTTCCCTACGCTCAAGACCGAACTTGTGATGCATTGCGACTACCAGACCCGGGACCAAGCTCGCTCGAGCCATGAAGGTGTTCTACAACCGTCAGCGTCGGCATTCCCACATTCATTACGAAGCCCCGCTGGCATTTGAGGCGTTGAACAACCCCTGATTAGAGTGTCCACGATTCATGGGCAAGATCAGTCAGACCCCAATTTCTTCATAACGGGCCGACTGGCCTTTTACAAAATTCTGAATTCTTCGATGTGCCCGAGAATCCGCACATCACGTTAGAGACGACACGAATCGAACTCAGGAGCGCCAATCAAGCCGTCGTGACCGGCACGCTGACGACGCTCGGCAAGGCCGTGGAAGTCTCCATCCCTTGCAACGGCGATGGCGGACAGTGAACACTGTTGATTTGCGCTCCGGTCGGCTCGCGTCGCGCCCTATAAACAAACGAAACCACTCTGCGATCCCTGGAAGACCTTACTGTCGACTCGCCACATGCGCGGCACAATCGGCCGTATCCACGTGGTTAGTGGATCATACTCACACGCCACGACCCGTCCGAAATTGCCCAGATAGTTGGTGTGAGCAGTGTTCATCGCGTCGATCGATGCGAGCGCAATGGTTCCAATGTCGACAACGATAAGGTGTTAAGGTCCGCCCCACCTCGACATATCCAAATGAATCCCTCTCGTAATCGCAAAAAATGACCTGCCTGGGCGTTCTCCAGCGGCTGAAGCAGGAGACGCGGGCGCGGCACCGCGCTGTTGGACGACAACTGAACCTCTCCAGGCGGCTTCGAACAAGCCACGACTATCTTTCCTTGCTGGCGCGTCTTTATGGTTTTTATATGCCGATCAAATTGAGGCTGAATGACGTGCAGGGACTTGGCGATCCGGGCCTCGAATTGGATGCGCGCCCTAAGACACCGCTCGTTCTTTCTGATTTGCACGCTTTGGTCCACGGTCCGCGCGCCATCACCGGAATCGCACTGTGCGCAGACCCGCCGGAGATCGCCGAGGTCTCACAGGCGCTGGGTTGCCTTTACGTATTGGAGGGCGCCACGCTCGGCGGCGAAGTCATTGACCGCGAGCGCGAAGGCCGCCTGGGCCTTGACCCTGATGATGGCGGTCGATTCTTCGCCAGCTACGGTGCGGACGTTGCTGAAAAGTGGAAGGCATTCGGTGAGGCCGTCACGACGCATTCAGGCGATGCGCACGCTCAAAGCGCAATCGTAGCCTCCAGTTGTGCAACCTTCGATGCGTTCGGGCGCTGGTTTCAACAAGAGACTGCGTCACGCGAGATTCGGTATCCCGCGCATGCGTAGAGCTGAAGAAATACCCGACAACTGCGACAAGGAGCCTGTCCACATTCCCGGTGGAATCCAGCCACATGGCGTCCTGCTGGTATTGCGCGCGACCGATCTGGTCATCGTGCAGATCAGCGCGAACTGCTTCGACTGGCTCGGCACTACGCGGGAGGCATTGCTGGGAGTGCCGATTGTTGAACTCGTGGGTGTCGCCAACGCGGAGGGTGTTCGCGCGCTCGTCTCACATAACGATTCAAGTGGTCATCCGCGACGCATCTTTTCCTTTACGCCAGAACGCGCTTGCGCCGCTGCAGGGAACCTGGACGTCACCGCACATCTCGCGAACGGCGCGGTAGTACTCGAGATGGAGCGCGCAGGCGCAATGGATGCTGATCAATTGCGCGATGCATACCGGGTACTTAACGGGGCCGTTGCGCGCCTTCAGACGGCCGCAACGTTGCACGATTTCTGCCAAGCCGTCACCGATGAAGTGGCCAAGCTCACAGATTTGGACCGCGTGATGGTTTACCGCTTCGCGCAAGACAATAGCGGATGGGTATGCGCGGAGACCAAGCGCGCCGATCTGGAGCCTTTTCTCGACTTCCACTACCCGGCAGAGGATATCCCCAAGCCCGCGCGAGAAATGTTCACGAAGATCTGGTTGCGCTCGGTTCCCGATATTCTGTGCGCATCGTCTGCGATGGTGCCGACGACGGATCCCCACAGTGGCAAGCAACTTGACATGACATTTTGCTTCCTGCGGGGCGTATCGCCGATGTATGCCGAGTACGTGAAAAACATGCGCGTACGCATGTCACTGACGATGTCGATCAGACGGGAAGGGCGGCTCTGGGGACTGATCGCGTGTCATCACCATACTCCCAAAGTCATTGACCATCCGGTGCGCGCCGCCTGTGAATTACTGGCCCAGGTGGTTTCGCTACAAGTGAAATCCATTGAGGATCGCGAGAACGCGGCATACAGGGATAGGCAGGATAATGGGCTTGCGCTGCTGCGCGCGCGCGGTATCGCAGGTTGCGCTCGAACCGTCCGGTTTGGTCAATGGCAGGCCGGACCTTCTCGACTTGATCGCCGCAGGGGGTGCAGTCTTTCAAGGCGAGGCCTATCGACGGGTGCTGGGAAACGTGCCGCCTGACGGCGATATTCGATTGCTGCTTGACTAGTTGCGCAATCGCGAACCGCCGACGGACGTAAAAGGGGCGGACTCGACGGTCGACGCGCAAATTTTCAGCACGGACGCTCTCGGGAACCTCTATCCGCCAGCCCGGGCATTTCAGGGCATGGCGAGCGGATTACTCGCCGTGCCCGTATCTCGATCGGGACAGGAATGGTTGCTGTGGTTTCGCCCTGAAACAATACGGAACGTAAACTGGGCCGGTAATCCGAACTCGAAGTCCATCGTTGAAACAAGCCACGGCCCTTCGCTGATGCCGCGCCTTAGTTTTGAACGTTGGAAAGAAACGGTTCGGGGCAGGTCGCTGCCCTGGAAACCGTTCGAGATCGAAGCGGCCCGAAAACTACGTATTGTCATTCTCGAAATGACGATTGGCCGCGCGGAAGACGCGTTGCGCGACGCGGACAAAAAGAAGGACGTCTTTATAGCCACATTGGCGCACGAGTTACGTAACCCGCTTGCGCCAATCAGCAATGCAGTGTCCATTTTGCGCGAACTGCAAACCGCCGATTCCAGAGTGAAATGGTGCGCAGACGTAATCGACCGGCAGGTTGTCCAGATGTCCCATTTGCTCGAGGACCTGCTCGATGTTTCGCGCATTGCAAGCAGAAAACTGGTTCTGGACCGCAGGCCTCTTGAGTTAGCGGCTGTCATCGAAAATGCCATCGAGGTCGCGCGACCACTGATAACCAAGGCGGGCCATACGCTCACCGTTAATTTACCTCCGAAGTCGCTTCTGCTAAACGGCGATTCCGTGCGCTTGACCCAGATCTTTTCGAATCTTCTCACTAATGCGGCCAAGTACACACCGAACAATGGCCACATAGAGATCACCGCCCAATGCGATGGGGAAGAGGTGGCCGTGGCGGTCAAAGATGACGGCATCGGACTGTCTCCGGAGCACCTCGCGCGCGTGTTCGAGCTTTTCAGCCAGGTAGATAGTGCTCTGAAGCAATCACAGGGTGGGCTCGGCATCGGGCTGTCCCTGGTCAAGGGTCTCGTCGAAATGCATACGGGCAGTGTCGTGGGACGCAGCGACGGGGTGGGCAAGGGCTGCGAGTTCATCGTGCGATTGCCCGCATCGTTCGAAGAGCCCGAAAAACTCGCAGTCGAGACCACTTTCACAAGTCCCTCATCGACGCGGTATCGTGTACTCGTGGTCGATGACAATCGGGATGGAGCGGATGCCCTGGCGATGGCACTCCAATTGTCGGGACACAAATCCGAAACGGCCTATGACGGTCCCGAAGCCGTCGTGAAAGTATCTATCGTCGAGCAAGGGGCTTGATTTTGGAAATAATTTCCATAATACTGGAAATATGAAAACGATAGACGCAATCCAAAGCCTTGCCGCCCTGGCTCAGGCAACCCGTCTGGACATCTACCGCCTGCTCATGCAGAAGGGAGCCGATGGACTCCCGGCGACGGACATAGCCTCGAAGCTGGGCATCCCCAATGCCACGCTGTCCTTCCACGTGAAAGGCCTCACGCAGGCCGGTCTCGTAAGCGCCAGACAGGACGGGCGATTTATCTATTACGCGGTCAACTACCCGGCAATGAACGATCTGGTCGGGTTCCTGACCGAGAACTGTTGCGGCGGCAAGGACTGCGGCGTTGGTTCGATACCGGTCAAACCACCCATCTCAAAAAGGAAGACAGCATGAAACGCTTTCACGTCCATGTCGCCGTCGATGACCTCGATACGAATATCCACTTCTACAGCGCGTTGTTCGGTTCCGCGCCCACCATCCGCAAGGATGACTACGCCAAATGGATGCTCGATGATCCGCGCGTGAACTTTGCCGTCTCAAAACGCGGCGATAACCCTGGCGTCAATCATCTCGGCATTCAAGTCGAGAGTGACGAAGAATTGCAGGACATGCGCGGGAAGCTGGCACTTGCGGATCGTCCCGTGCTCGAACAAGAAGACGCGGCGTGTTGCTACGCCGAATCCAGGAAACACTGGGTGCAGGATCCGCAGGGTGTTGCGTGGGAGACATTCCACACGCTATCCAGCATTCCGGTTTTTGGCGAAGACACACGCGCGAGCCTTGGCCGCATTCCGGTTAAAGCCGCATCCTGCTGCGTCCCCAAGCTGGATTGACAGATCGTGGCAGCTCCGCTTTTCAACGTGCTTTTTCTTTGTACCGGCAATTCGGCCCGCAGCATCATGGCCGAAGCCATCCTCAATGCGACCGGGCAGGGCCGGTTTCGCGCGTACAGCGCAGGCAGCCATCCAAACGGCAAAGTAAATCCGTTTGCGCTCGCGCAGATCCGGAAAGCAGGATTCCCGACCCAAGGCTATCGCAGCAAATCCTGGGACGAATTCGAGAAGCCAGATGCTCCGGTTTTCGATCTCGTGATTACTGTGTGTTCTGATGCGGCTGGAGAGGTCTGTCCGATCTGGCCTGGTCGGCCCCTCAAGACACATTGGGGCGTTGAGGATCCGGCGCGTGTCGAAGGAACGGATGAAGAGAAGGACCGCGCCTTCTCTCGCATCTATACCCAGCTCTATTCCCGCCTTCGCATACTGATGAGCCTGCCGATTGAAAAGCTCGAACGATCTGTTTTCCAGAAAAAACTGGACGAAGTCGGTACGAGTTGATGCCCGCTCTATCAAAGCAACTCGCGGCGGAGTTTGTCGGCACCGCGCTGCTGCTGGCGACGGTCGTGGGTTCGGGCATCATGGGAGAGCGCCTTGCAGGCGGTAACGTCGCCATCGCCTTGCTGGCTAATGCCATTGCCACCGGCGCAATTCTTTATACCCTCATCAATACGTTCGGCGCTGTTTCTGGTGCGCACTTCAATCCTCTGGTCACATTGTCCCAGGTCGCCCTGGGGAAGCTGACCTTGGGGAGTGCAGGCGCGTTCATCGTGACGCAGATTATTGCCGCGCTGATAGGCGTGGCCATCGCTCACGCGATGTTTGAATTGCCGCTCGTGCTGCCCTCCCATCACGCAAGAACCGGCATCTCGCAATTGTTCAGTGAAGGTATTGCGACCTTTGGTCTGCTGCTTGTCATCCTCAATTGCCAGCGCCACAAACCCGAAACAATTCCCGCTGCTGTGGCGCTCTACATCACCGCCGCATACTGGTTTACGGCATCAACGTCTTTTGCAAATCCCGCCGTTACGATTGCGCGGTCGATGACTGACACGTTCTCCGGAATACGCCCAGCCGATGTATGGAGTTTTATTGTCGCCCAGTGCATCGGAGCGGGATTGGCTGTGTTGTTCAGCCGCTGGCTATCGGGACAGCGAAGCGCGATTAGCTAATATCCGTTGCTCGTCCCGCCGCAGCGATATGCCCTCGTGTCGCAACAATAAAAAAACAAACGCCCGCAAAGGCAATCACCGCCAGCGTAATCAGGGTCCGATCGTAGTTGCCGCCGGTTGCCATCCATAGCAAGGACGCGAGAAATGGGCCGAACGCCTGCGCCAGCATGTTCGGAGTCGCCAAGGCCCCAGCGACCGCACCGTAGTGATCCCGACCGAAGAGTTCCGCCGGAACGGCACCGCGCACAATGGTAATGACGCCATTGCTTAGGCCATAGCAGAGAACAAAGACGACCAGCAGCCAGGTTTGGCTCGCCAGCGCAAAAATCAGAAGCGCGACGGGAACAAGACCGAATGCCAGTCGGCCAATGCCGAGGATGGAGTAGCGCTTTCCAATGGTCAGCTCCAGAATCCGGCCGGTGACCTGCATGGGTCCGAGCAACGCGCCGATGCCGGCGGCCGCTACAGCAGAGAGGCCTTTGCTCTGCAGGATCGGCATCATGTGAACGGCCATGGAGGTAAAGATCAGGCCGTTAGCCACGAGCGCAGCACCCAGCCAATAGAAAGTCGATTCGCGCAACACTTCTTTCAATGATTTGGAGACCACACCCGTCACCACTTTTGTGGCTGACTTACCGGGCGGTTTTTTCGGCAACACAAGCAGGTGAAGCGGGACGCAGATTAGCGCGTTGGACGCTGCGAGAACGAGTAACGCGTTGCGCCATCCAAAGTGCAGGATGAGTTGCTGGGTCAGCGGCCAGAAGATGGAACTGGACAGCCCACCCAAAAGAGTGAGCGCCGAAATGGCGCGTCGGTAGTGCGGACCGAATAGTTGCGTTAACACTGCAAAAGCCGGTTCATAAAAAATGGCTGCCATGGCGAATCCAAGGCCGGCGTAGATTGCATAGAGCTCCGCAACAGAACCCACGCGGGAAAGTACCGCGAGCAGCACGGCTGCGATGGCGGAGCCGACGGCCATGACGACGCGCCCGCCGATACGGTCGATGGTCCTGCCGATGAACGTCGCGCAAATTCCCGAGACCAGCAAGGCCGTCGAAAAAGCCCCGACGATGACGCTTTTGGACGAAAACAGCGCCTGCTGCAGCGGCTCCATCAATAGCGAGAAGCTGTAGAACACCGACCCGTATCCCACGATCTGGGTGATGCCCAGGGCGAGAATGATGTGCCAGGACTTGCGAAGCGGGTCGAGCGATTCAGTCATTACTTGGCGGGGCAGAAAAACCGATTCGAAATAATGTGGGGAGCGCAATTTCGCTGAGGCCTACTGCCTGGTCCCACGAATCTGTTTTGGCGCTTATCTTGCATAATAAGACCTATGGCCGACTGCCGCGAAGACAAATCCTGCGCACCTGACGAACTTCGACTGCTACAAAGCGGAACGCTGAAAATCGCAATTAGTATCAGCCCTCGTGTTCGCCGTCGTAGTGGCCGCCGGGCCTCAATTAGCACGTCACGCGCCATAGAACATTCGACTGTGGTCGTTGAATCCGAAAGATCTGGATCCACAGGGTCTTGTGGCGCTATGGCTCATGCGAGCTTGACGAGTTGCTTCTGGAAATTATCCCCCTTCGGCAATCCTCTGAAGTCCTCCAGCCTTTCCGCTCTCAGTCTCGGGCGAAGTCGATGCGTGTCTGGATGACCTCGCGGATGAAATTACCGAGATCGAGAGGCGTGAGCTCGGTACACCTGACTTTCGGTTCGTGCGCGTACACCATGCCGCTTCCAACGATTAGCGCTGCCACCACGATTTGTGTCGCTCTCATACGCACGTCCTTGTCAGTCCAGGGCACGGAACAAATCACGGACGTCTGTGATGATGGCCTGTGGTTCTTCCCAGGCGGCGAAGTGTCCGCCGCTGGCGTGATGGCGTTTCTGCTTTAGGTTGTAGTAGCGCTGGGCCCAGCGGCGCGGGGCAGTGCATATTTCCTCCGGCAAGACTGATACGCCGACCGGAGCTTCGACTACGGGCAGGCGGTCGTGGGCCGGCGTCCAAGGATCGTGTGCGGCCTCGTAGTAATAGCGTGCGGACGTGCCGTAGCTCTGCGTGACCCAGTAGATCATGATCGTGGTCAGCAGATCGTCTTTGCTAAAGCGGGTTTCAACGTCGCCGTGGCAATCGCTCCAGCCGCGCTGTTTTTCGACTATCCACGACGCCAATCCGACTGGTGAATCGTTGAGCGCTGCTGCGATTGTTTGCGGCTTGGTACTCTGCAGGGCCGAGTACGCAGCTTCGGTGGCGAAGAAGTTCTGCAGGCGAGTGGCCATCTGCGCTTCGTCGGCGTCGTAGTCTTCCGGTGCAGGCATGCCGCCGGTAAACAGGTCGAGCGGCAGCATCATCGCAAGGTGGACGCCGAGCATGCGTTCCGGGTAGCGGTGCCCCAGGTCGGCCGTGACCAGTGCACCCCAATCGGCGCCGTGCGCGGCAAACCGCGGATAACCAAGCCGTTCCATGAGCTTCACCCAAAGCCCCGAAGTGCGCCAAAAATTTATGCCGGCCTTGCGCAGCGGAGTGGAGAATCCGTAACCTGGCAAAGACGGCACCACTACGTCGAAGGCGTCCGCGGGATCGCCGCCATGCGATGCGGGATCACTTAGAGGACCGATCACCTTGTGGTATTCCCAGAATGTCCATGGCCAACCGTGCGAGAGGATGAGCGGCTTGGGGTTGGGACCCTTCCCGCGCACGTGGATGAAGTGGATCGGCACGCCGTCGATCTCAATGCGGAACTGCGGATAAGAGTTCATTGCGCGTTCGTGCTTGCGCCAGTCGTAGCCCTCTATCCAGTAGGAGACCAGCTCCCTGAGATAAGCGGTGTTCGTACCGTACTGCCAGCCTTCGTTTGCAAAATCGTCGACCAAACGGGTGAGCTTGAGGCGCGTGTGAAGTTCGCTGAGCACTTCATCAGATATATCGACGCGAAACGGATCTATGGTGTGACGTTCCTCATTCATGGCCATCTTTCACTTAATCGAGATAGGCCGCATAGCCCTCGACTTCCATGTCGTCGCGATGAATGAACCGCAGCGCTGCAGAGTTAATGCAGTATCGCAGTCCGCCGCAGTCCTCTGGACCATCCGAAAATACGTGGCCCAGGTGACTATCGCCGTGCACTGAGCGCACTTCGGTGCTGCCCTCGCGCGGGTCAGGGCGTTCATTCACGTTTGCGATGTGGATGGCCTTCGTAAAGCTCGGCCAACCGCTGCCGGAGTCGAACTTGTCGGATGAGGCAAACAGTGGTTCACCGGACACGACATCGACGTAGATGCCCGGTTCCTTATTGTGCAGATATTTTCCGGTGCCCGGGAGTTCGGTCGCTGCTTGCTGCGTGACCCGATACTGCTCTCGGGAAAGCCTGGAGATGGCATCGGGATTCTTCCGGTAGATGGGCATTGTCTTCTCCTCGTCAAGGCGGCGGACGCCGCGAAAGTTGCGCGCCGTCCGCCGTACGACCCATTTAGCTACGCAACGACCTAAAGCCCGCGCGAAGTTCTTCCGAGAAGATCTTCGGTTGTTCCCACGCAGCGAAGTGGCCGCCCTGGGCGACTCTGTTGTAGTGGATGAGCTTGGGGAATGCCTGCTCCGTCCAACTCCGCGGCGCCGGATAGAGTTCATCAGGGAAAACGCTGACCGCAACGGGAATGTTGACCCCCTTGGCGTTGAAGAAACCGAGCTTGTTTTCCCAGTACAGGCGACCGGAAGAAACACCCGTGTTTGTCAGCCAGGTGAGGGTGATGTTGTCGAGGAAGTCGTCGCGGGAGATGCCGCTGGGTTTACCGGCAAAGGCGCCTGAGATCAGCTTGTAGCTCCGCGCGTCGTGATCGAGCAGGTAGCCAGCCAAGCCAACGGGCGAATCCGCGATCCCGTATAAGGTCTGCGGGCGCAATCCCATTTGGAAGGCGTAGCCGATGCCCTTCGAAAACACGAATAGCAGCTCGTCATAGCAGGCCTTCTCTTCGGTAGAGAGTCCCGCTGGGGCAGGTGCACCGGAGAAGGCTGCCGCGTGAATGTCGTTGGGAATCGCACCTGGCATGTTTGTGTGGATGCCGAGCAGTTCCGGGGCGGCCTGCACGCCCATCTGTTCAGTGACGACGGCGCCCCAATCGCCTCCTTGGGCTACGTACTTCGTGTATCCCAGGCGCTTCATCAAAACGCCCCACGCGCGCGCGATGTGGGGGACGTCCCATCCGGGCACTGTCGGCTTGCCCGAGTATCCGTAGCCGGGCATCGACGGGATCACCAGATGGAACGCATCCGACGCACTGCCGCCATGCGCGGTTGGATTGGTCAGCGGATCGATGATCTTCATCTGCTCGATGATCGAGCCCGGCCATCCATGCGTCACGATAAGCGGCAACGCATTGTCGTGCTTTGAGCGGACGTGAATGAAATGGATATCCAGTCCATCGATCTCCGTTATGAACTGAGGTACAGCATTCAGGCGTGTTTCCACTTTCCGCCAATCGTAGCTTGACTCCCAATAAGCCGCGATCGCCTGGACGGTCGCGAGCTGCACGCCTTGCGTTGCGTCCGACACCGTCTCCTTGTCGGGAAATTTTGTCGCTTTAATGCGCCGGCGTAATTCGGTCAGTTCCGACTCGGGAACATTGACGTGGAAGGGGCGAATGGCTGTCTTGTCGTTACTTTTCGGTTGTCCAACTTCGTCCATGGCTATACTCCTTTTTGAAAATAGAAAACTGGGAAGACCGACCGGGCCCGCAACAACGGTTGCCGCTGCGGCACCACAAAATCGACGGCGATTAACGCAGGATATTTTTTGCATTGCGAACTCCTCGGCCACTGTTGAATAGAATCGGGTTGAATACAGAAGGCTCACAACCCGGGTCGCATTACAGGACACGCGGACGCCCGCGTCGATTGCGCAATGGCTCATTGGTCTATCTGTTTGGTAAAGACCATCGCAACTCGATATGCGCCAATGGCGATGGCTGGTTCCGATTCCGATCGAGTGATCGGAGAGAAAGACAATCGCTGATATCGACAGTCGAGTTGAGCACTTCCCATTTCCGGACCAGTGGCGGCCTGGGAACTGTAGCGAATGCTCAGTCGCCCGACTTTGACGGGTGTTTTCCTGGGTTCAACAGGAACCGACATTGTGGCTCTGAAGAGACTCGGGACAGTTTGGTTTCACTCAACTACTGGAGTAGTAGAATGGACCTACCGTTTGGCGTACTGAACCTTGGTTTACTCGGCCGCCGACGATGTAAATCGGAACACTGCGCCGCGAGAGCGATGCGCGTCCACTGGATCTTCGAGAGGCTGGGGAGACCTGCAGCGAGCATCGCGTCGCACGGCTCATGCCTCTTAACAACATCCGGGCGTGGCACGGCTATCGCACCGAACGCTCCCCGGTAGGGAAGACCTCGGCGTTAACAACAAATATCCTGGAGAGAAACTTCATATCTACCTCGCCGTGGTGATGATCTCCTTTCCCGCAAGATCGTCGGATGGCCTACAAAACCAACAATAGGTCGCGAACTTATTCTCGATGCCATACTGATGCTAATGGCCGTGCGGCAAAGGCATCCACGCCGGACCGCTATTCATTCCGATCAGGGGCCGCAGTACGGGAGCGACGATTGGCGGCGCTTTTGCCGAGCCAATCATCTGGAACCCAGCATGAGCCGGCGTGGCAACTATTGGAAGAATGCCATCGCGGAGTCTTTCTTTAGCAGCCTGAAGAAGGAGCGAATCAATAAGCGGCTCTACCCGAACCGGGAGATCGTACGGGTGGAAATCTCTGACTACATCGAGTTGTTTTACAAACGAACGCGCCGTCCTAGCTACTTAGGCGAAGTCAGTCCAATGGAATTCGAAAGAGCTTCGAAACGGCACCATCGGGGTGTCCACTAAAAGCTGGGAACTCCAACGAGAATCGATGGAACGGCGCACCCCGCTTCAACCAGATGTCCGTAAAGCTCGACACCCGTTATGGCAGGCATATGAATATCGGTCACCAGGCCGCAAGTGGTGGTCAGCTTGCGGGGACGCGAGGAACGCCGCGGCGGATCGGAACACCGCAACGGAGTACCCCTATGATCTGAGCAGCCTTCGCATGGATTCGCGAAAGAATTGATCGTCATCGACAATCGAAATCAATGAGTGGTCGGGCAATACGGCCTCCAACGCCTAATTGCGGCAACTTCGCCTCATCCGTGAGTGCGGTTCAGCACTGTTGCGCCGCAAAAAAATAGCGCTGTATCGCCCGTCGAACTTTAAACCTTGGTTTAGACCCGTTAGCCGAATGCAGCCTGTCCAAGCGAATACATTGGGCCTAGAGTTGGAAGAGTGGTGGGACCCTGCAAGAAGAGAGGCACATTTCCGTGGATCTTCTATCCCAATCGAAAGCAGCGCCGGATTCAAATGCCTGCGTGGTGGTCATCGACGATGATGCAGAGTTTCGCGAATCGCTCGGACGACTTTTGCGGGTCGTGAGTTTGCAATCCCGGACGTTTGCGTCGGTTGCCGATTTTCTTGCAGCCCAACTGCCCGACGGTCCGACCTGCCTGATCCTCGACATAAGATTGCCCGGACAGAGCGGACTGGATTTTCAGCGCGATCTCGTCACGGCAAACGTCAAGCTTCCAATCGTTTTCATGACCGGCTATGGCGACATTCCCATGACCGTGCAGGCGATGAAGGGAGGTGCCATCGAATTCCTCACGAAACCGTTCCGGGACCAGGATCTTCTGGATGCCGTAAACGTCGGGCTGGCCCGCGATCGAGCTCGCCGCCAGAATAAAGCAGCCTCGGACACACTCAGGGCGCGATTCGAAGTATTGACACCACGTGAGCGCACGATCCTGTTTCGGGTTGCCGAGGGTAGGTTGAACAAGCAGATTGCTGGTGACATGGGCATCACGGAGACCACAGTGAAGGTTCATCGCAGCAACATGATGAAAAAGATCAAAGCCGGATCGCTCGTGGAACTTTGTCGGATGATCGATAGGCTGAAGGTGGCGCCGGACGGTGCCGAGACCTCGAGTTAAGTCCCGGCGTCCGGCCGCGCGGCGCTGCGTGGCACAGTCCCTGTAAGGAAGGCGCGACGATTTGTCGCACCCTTCGCGCGCGACGGCAGCGTAGTATCGTTTCGTTACAAATTGCTGCTGACGTCACATGCTGATCCGGAAGGTTTCCATCGGAGTCGCGCTCGTTGCGCTGACGGCCCCCACCGCGGGCTGGGCCTGTTCCAGTTGCGGCTGCAGTTTGAATTCGGACTGGTCTACCCAGGGTCACGGCGGCGAGCCGGGCCTGAAAATAGATTTCCGATTCGACTACTTCAACCAGGACCAGCTTCGGTCCGGGACCGGCAAGGTTGATCGTGGCTCAATCGCGTTTCCGACGGACCGCGAGATCCAGCAGAAAACGTTGAATCGCAATTACAACCTGACCCTCGACTACACCGTGAACAAGGACTGGGGCGTGAGCGCGTCGATTCCTTATTTCGACCGCTTCCACACCACTATCGTCGATGGCGACACGGACATTTCGGAATCGAAGACGTCGAGCCTTGGGGATGTGCGCGTGCTCGGTCGTTACCAGGGATTTTCGCCGAGCCGCAATATCGGCATCCAGTTTGGTTTGAAATTACCCACGGGCAGCTATGACAACAATTTCCGCGGCGGCCCGCAGGAAGGAGAGTTGCTCGATCGCGGCCTTCAACCGGGGACGGGCACGACGGATCTGCTACTCGGCGTTTACCAGTTCGGCGCGCTCAGCCGCGACTGGGATTACTTCGCGCAGGCGCTATTCCAGCAGCCGCTGAACTCGAAGCGAGATTTTCGTCCAGGTGCGGGCGTGAATGCGAACGTCGGCGTTCGCTACGTTGCCTATGAGAGTTTTATCCCGCACCTGCAGCTCAACGCGCGCGCCGAGAAGCGCGAATCCGGCGCTGAAGCGGACGTGGAAAATAGCGGCGCGACACTCGTGTATCTGAGCCCCGGCGTTACGGTTCCGCTGGGTCACAGTTTCAACGTGTACGGTTTCTTCCAGGTGCCGGTCTACCAGCGTGTGAACGGTTACCAGCTCGAACCGCGCTACACGATTTCGGCGGGTGTGACCTACGCCTTCTAAGGGGCGTTCGATTGACTATTTCGGCGCCGCTGCGCCGGCTCCGACCAGGAGCGGCGTCACCGTCTTTTCCAGCATGGGAAGGTCTATGCCGGCGTCGCCGTACCAGGCGTCCTTGCGCAACACGCCGTCGCGATCGATGACGAAGGTCAGCGGAATGCGCCAGATGCGTCCATAGCCCTTGAACTTCGCATCGCGCCCCATTGCCGCTGAAAAACTGAAGGACGACATGACCTGACGCACCTTGGCCTCGTCTTCCGGCTCATCCATGCTGACCGCCACAATGGTGAGTCCTTCCACACGATGCTTTTGATAGTAGGCCTCCAATGCTGGCATTTCCGCGCGGCAAGGCGCACACCAGGTCGCCCAAAAATTGAGGATGACAACCTGGTGACCGACTGCGTCGGCATTGCGGAATTCACTCCCATCGAGGAGCTTGGCTTGGATTTCGGGCGCGGGTTTTCCCACTTCGGGGCCGCGAGCCAGAACGGCCGTACTCACGATCAACAGCAGCAAGACATGCAGCAGCTTGCTCACCGCGTCATGTCCGGAAAGTCGCTCAAGCCAGCTTGACGAGTTGCTTGCCGAGGTTGTCGCCCTTCAGCAATCCCATGAATGCCTTCGGCGCGTTCTGCAATCCTTCGGCGATGGTCTCGTGGTATTTGATCTTGCCTTGCGATACCGCCTTGACGAGCGACGCGACTGCACGCGGATAAAGGTCCTGGCGGTCGAAGACGATGAAGCCCTGCAGCTTGACGCGATTTATTAACAGCGCGCGGATCATCTTGATACCGTACGGCTCCGAGCGGTTGTAGTCGGAGATCAGGCCGCAGAGTGCCACGCGCGAGAACGGGTTGAGCAAGCGGAACGATGCATCGAGTACTTCGCCGCCGACGTTTTCGAACATTGCGTCCACACCGTTCGGGCAGGCAGCCTTCAGATCATCGATGAGGTTGCCCGCCTTGTAATCGACGCAAGCATCGAAGCCGAGTTCCTTGACTGCGTATTCGCATTTTTTCGGGCCGCCGGCAATGCCGACGGCGCGGCAACCTTGCAACTTTGCCAGTTGTCCGACGACGCCACCGACCGCGCCGCTCGCCGCCGATACCAGCACGGTCTCGCCGGTTTTAGGCGCGCAATATTCCAGCAAGCCGATCCAGGCCGTCACGCCGGGCATGCCGCAGACGCCGAGATACGCCGATGGTGGGACAATTTTCGTATCGACAACGGTCAGGCCTTCGCCATTGGTTACGGCGTAGGTTTGCCAGCCGAGCGTGCCCACGACATGGTCGCCGGCCTTGAATTTCGGGTTGTTCGATTCGACCACTTTGCCAACGGTGCCGCCGGTCATGACTTCGCCGATCTCGACGTATTTCGCGTAGGACTTGGTCGCGTTCATGCGTCCGCGCATATACGGGTCGAGCGACAACCAGTAATTCTTCACCAGCAGTTCGCCGCCACCTGGCGCTGGCAGTTCGGTTTCCACGATTTTGAAGTTCGATTCCTCGACCAGCCCGGTGGGGCGGTTGGCGAGCAGCGCTTGCATGGATTTGGCCATGATGTTCCTCCCGTCTAAAGTGTTCTTGTCACACGGCATTCTACCGGAGGCGTTTCGCGCGTCTGGGCGCAAACCGCCACCGCGCGTGAAAATCGGTAAACTTCGCGCCGTGAATCCCATCCTCCCAGGAACGACATGAAGCCCGACCTGCTACTGATCTGCCCGCTATTCCCCGCCACCATGGCGGCGCTCGATGATGCCTATGCGGTGCATCGCTACTACCAGGCGACCGACAAGGACGCGTTCATCGCTGGCCTCGCCGACCGCATTACCGCAGCCGCGACCGCCGGCCATGAGGGCATGACCGTGGCGCTCATGGAGAAGCTGCCGAAGCTCAAGATCATTTCGTGTTTCGGTGTCGGCGTGGATGGCATCGACGTGCCGGCGGCACGCAAGCTCGGCATCGCAGTCACGAACACGCCGGATGTGCTCACGGAATGCGTGGCGGACAATGCGATGGCGCTGGTGCTGGCGACCATGCGGCGCACGGTGTTCAACGACAAGTTCGTGCGCGCGGGTAACTGGCTGAAGGGCGGGGCACCGTTGGCCGACAAGGTTTCCGGGAACAAGATGGGCATCATCGGGCTTGGCCGCATCGGCAAGGCGATCGCGAAGCGCGCGGAAGCCTTCGGCATGAAGATCGCGTATCACACCCGCAACAAGCAGACCTCTGTGGAATACGACTACTACGACAAGCCTGCGCAGCTCGCCCGCGACGTGAAGATCCTCGTCGTCGCGTGTCCGGGCGGCACGGAAACCGAGCGCATCGTCAGTCGAGAAGTCATCGAGGCATTGGGCAAGGATGGTTATCTCATCAATGTGTCGCGCGGATCGACGGTCGACGAACCAGCGATGGTCGAAGCCCTTGTCGCGGGCAGGATTGCAGGCGCCGGCCTCGACGTGTTCGTCGCGGAACCGAAGGTGCCCGAAGCGCTGTTCAAGCTCGACAACGTGGTGCTTCAGCCGCACGTTTCCAGCGGCACGCACTGGACGCGCGCGGCGATGGGGCAGCTTGTTGTCGACAATCTCGCGGCGTATTTCGCAGGGAAGCCGCTGCTGACGCAGGTCTAAAGCTGAGTCTACTTCTCACCACGAAGGACACGAAGGGGGCACGAAGAAAAGCAAAGAACTGCAATGGGATTATGAGTGAGCTGCCGCAGATTGCTACATGTGAGCAGTTTTGCTCGGAAGGCATCGATCCAATTTCCTCTTTTGCTCTTGCCCTTCTTCGTGCCCCCGCGATTCTCGGTGTACGAGAACCGCTGTTCTTCGTGATTTTCGTGGTGAGATTTAACCGGCACTATAAGTGTAGGTAAGGAGGCGCTATGACTGCGCGTACACCAGACTGGAAAGCCGAGGAAGCACTCGGCGCACGCAATTCGCGCTACGTTAAGATGGATGCGCTGCCGTGGAAGCCAACCAAGTTTCCAGGCATCGAGATCAAGGTGCTGATGGAGGACAAGGACAGCGGCTTGATGACCAGTCTCACGCGAATGGCGCCCGGCGCCGTGCTACCGATGCACGAGCACGTCGACATCGAGCAGACCTACGTGCTGGAAGGCCGCCTGGTGGACGACGAGGGCGAAGTCAAGGCGGGTGAGTATGTCTGGCGCCCGGCGGGCAGCACGCATGTGGCGAGGGCGCCTGAAGGGGCGCTGTTGCTTGGAATGTTTCTGAGGCCGAACCGCTTTTTGTAGCTCTTTGCCCCCCTCTCCCCGGCCCTCTCCCACCAGGGGAGAGGGAGATTTAAGACGTAGGGCCCAATCAATAAGGGGTCGCGTCGCGACAACGTTTCAAGACTCCCTCTCCCCTTGTG
>JANYJA010000203.1 GCA_025358575.1 Terriglobia bacterium | reverse complement strand
ACCAAGCCCAATTGGTAGCCCGCGTCCGAACGAATGTCAGCCGGGGCCGCTTGCAAACGGGCCCGACTGTCACCCATCCAGGCGATTGGCTTCCGACTCGACACTTCCTGATTATACAAGAGTGGATATATTAGTCGAGGTCCAAAATCGGTGCGCTGTCTGCCAAGGACGTCCATGGACGTCCCCTTTCGGAACCGTTCGTAAGGGAAGTCCAAAGACATCAATCGATTGCTCGGTAGTCGTTCCCCCCCGCACGGTGCGGCGGTTTCGCGACGGGGAAGGCGGTCGTGGAACATAAGGGAACGGCGGATAGGACTCGCGGATTTCGAGTGCATCTTCTACGAACTCAGCCGCTTGCGCTGGCGGAAACATGCGCATCCGAATCCGCCATTTGGCGGATGACCGATAGGGCGCACGGCGTGGTAAAGCCTTGCATGTGATCACAACCGGCTCAGCGATCTTCGTAGGAAATGTAGAAATCCGTTGATCCTCGCACGCGGCAGCCGTATTCTGGGAGCAATCGAGATATCCGTCTACAAACAGAAAGGCTCGAAGAACTGGTGGTGCAAGTTCACCTGGCGTGGACGCCAGATTCGCGAGAGCGCCAAGCAGCCGAACAAACGCGTCGCCGAGCGGATCGAGGCCGCGCACAAGGCCGGACTGGCGAAGGCGGAGGTCGGCATTCCGGAGAGGAAGCCCGTCCCGACGTTGCGCGAGTTTATCTCCAACGATTTCGCGCCGTTCGCGGAGTCGCGCTTTGCCAACAAGGCCAAGACCCTCGAATACTACCGGATCGGTCTCATGAACCTGCGGGAGTTCGAACCGCTGGCGAACTCGCTGCTCGACGCTATCACCGGCGATAAGATCGCGGTTTTCATCACGAAACGCCGACAAGCTGGTCTCGCCATAGCGAGCATCAACCGGCAGCTCGGCTCTCTATCAATCGTCACCGATGCCGGCGTATTTTTTTGAAGGTGCAGCATGATCTCTCTCTCCGGCGGCTTTGATCGCCGCACCACGCCGCCTTTATCGCGCGACGTGTCCTTGAGGCGGGAGGCTACTGCCAACATGTCGTGTTTGTCACCGCCCTGAGCTTTCCCCGGATTGTGTTCGCCGGGTGCGCGGTAGACCACGAGTACAACGTGATGAACGCGCATGAACTCTACAAACCGCGACCTCAAGCATACGTGGCGATGCATCCAGACGCCACTGACGAATTGCTAAGGAGCTTGCCGCAGCTACCGGCGAGGATCGGTCGGGCACTCGAAGTGCGCCTGCGAGATTGGTGGTTCCGTCGAGCGCTCAGCCACCGCCCGTTCTACCGGTAGGTTTCCACGATTTATGCCAGCTTGAATCGCGAACCGTGATGTTCGTATCAGACCCGCGCGGACGCGGACTTCAGCATTATCCCGATCCCGCAGGCAGCTTACGCGGTATACGCACATTCGAACTCCTGGCCACGGACTGAAGGAATTAAGAGTGAATTCGATTTAACTGATTGAAATAAATTGGTCGGGGCGAGAGGATTCGAACCTCCGGCCTCCTGGTCCCGAACCTAGAACTCCATCAATCCAAAGGAGTTACATAGAATCACTCTGGGCCACATTGGGCAACGTTTCCAAGAGCTTGCACCTCGGCTCCTGTGATCCAAAGTGATCCAGCGGTAGCCAGGCGTGGGCATGCTATTGGGCATACTTCGAAAGCGGCGCCCATCTGGGTCCGTTATGACAGTCCAAGCATCCAGGCCCCAAAGCGTCGCAAGAATATCACCCGCTCGTCATGGGTGCCCCGATTGTCGTCTTTCCGGCCATGATAACATCGCCGAAATGGCTGGACTTCACCGACACATTTTCCTTGAGAATGACTGCTTCGCAAAGCTGGTGGATGGCGGAGGAACTCATCGCTGCGTAGTCTTTGTCCACGGCTGGGGTGGCAGCCCCGCAACGACCTGGTTTCGCTTTCAGGAATTAATAGATGATGGAAGCGATCCGTCTGCTTTGGCATGGTGGCAGGAGACCGACCTGTATTTCTACAGTTACGAGTCCCGCCGATTCAGCATTGCCGAACACGCGGAAGGGCTTCTGCAGTTCTTGGATGGAGTTTATCCTACGAGGCCAGCTTCAGTCGTAAAGGGCGAGCAATTAGAGGAGCAACAGTACACCGAGCTAATTCTTGTTGGCCATTCGCTTGGCGCTGTAGTTTTGAGAGAGGGCGTTCTTGACCGTGTCGCACTCAAGCTAGCTCCGCAACGGCCACAGGATCAGTCGCCGGCAATTCTTGACGCGCATGTCCGACTTTTTGCTCCGGCAATGCACGGCGCGAAACCGAGCGGTTTTCTTGGACTCGCGTACCATCTGCTCCGCGAGATTCGAGAGATAAAGCCTTGGTTTGAAGCGGCTCTTGAAAGCCAAGTAATCGTGAGGCAGTTACAATCGGAGTCAGACAAACTCAAAAGCCTCCGGACGGATACGGAAAAATTTGCCGCCGAGACTTCCTTTCGGGCGCTTGTGGCACATGTCGTCTACGGCGAGAAGGAACATATTGTTGAAAGGGACAAATTCCGGCTAGACAAGATTGCCCTTCCCATCCTTGGGCGAGATCACCGTTCTGTCTGCAAACCCGATGTCGACTATACAGAGCCACTTCGATTTGTAAGAGAAGGAGCGCATGCTTAAGAGCCTGGCTGTCGCCACTTTTGCGGAATCTGTTTTTCAGCCAGCTGTGGACGCGTGGTCGAATCGGACTGAGAGCAAAAAAAACGACCGGTTCCTTGCGGCTACGCTGCTCGAGGCATATGGTTGGATCAATCTCGGTGTCCGCGCGGATGCTTTTGATTCCGGTTGCGCGCACGTATTGGTGGAACCTCATCTGAACCCGCTTCGGGAGGCAAACGATGTTGCTATACGAGAGTCGCTGTTCAACGAGGGCATGACGTCCGAGAACCGTCGGGCTTTCTCATCAAAAAAAATCTTTGGTGCGCCCTTTTCTCAGGATTATCCAAACGAGTTCGCCGAATTGCCGGAAGCCTCCAATTTGTTTAGCACTTGGTGCGGTGAAGCGAGATCTTATATGTTCTCCGCCAGCGATTTTGTCGAAACCCTCAATTTCGCTCGCCTTCAAGACTGGGATGTGGCACTTGGCTTGATTAAGGACGACACCTTTCGATCGGAAGCCGACGCGCATTCGCCGCCAAGCCTGACGGAACAGTACTTTCGCTCTCTTCAGCACCTTGATCGAATGGCAGAGTTATTGTCGGTGGCGGGGACATCAACGAGTCAATGGCCGGCCAGAGCAGTCATGCGGATCGAACTGGCGACAATACACGTATGGCGGATCAATTTCCAGAACAACGTTTTCCGGCCGAGGTTCGATGCCGTTACTGCAGCCGTGGAGCAGCGCCTCCGTGCCGAAGCGGCGAGAGAGGGGATCGCATTAACAGGTTCGGGATTCGTTCGTGCTGTTGGGGAATTGCGAACCCGGTTCAATGCTGCGCTTAAGCATCTTGAAATGACTGCATCTGGGTAAACGCTTTCTGGCCCGCAACTGCCAGCAGTCGGTCTTATGGGACCCGGCGGCGCGGGCCTATTGGGAGAGGCGGCGGACCGCTACCCAAGCGCCGCTTGCCCTAGCAACCACGAAGTCTCCTTCCAGCGCCAGGCCGTCATCGGCCGTCGCGCGCAGTCTCACATGGTCCCCCGCCTTCGCTTGAGGCGCTCCAGGCGGGAGCGTCAACACGAACTCCTCTTCCTTTACTACCCTCGGTCGCCAGACGAGCGCGACCAGACCAACCAGTGCAGCTAACAGCACGATTCCCAACATCATCTCTCTCACCTCGATTCGAATCGTACTGGGATCGGGCCGGTTCACGAATGACATTTTCCTGCCGCCGAAAGACTAAGGAAATTTAGCGGAAAGGGGCGCTCCTTTTTCCAGCCGAACGCGACACGATCAAAAGTGTGAGGCGGAACATGAGCAAAGCGACCGACGGATTCGCCATCGAGATCAAGAGAGACACCGACCTGGGAAGCGCGATGCTGATCGCCCGGGACGAGGCTGGGAACAACCAGCCTGTCGGCATTGCTTGCAGCGTGGCCGAAGCCTGCGAGATGGCGGTCGAGCACCACGAAGCCTGCAAGCTCGACAAGGCCGGCTTCCAGCCGGTCCGGTACGAGCTCTGGGCCAGGGGGCTACAAGGCGTCTACCGGAACGTCCTTGCCGCCGGCTTGAAGCTCTACGCCCGCTAAGAAAAAAACCAACCCCAGGTAATCAATCATGCGACCGACGAGAGCACCCAAGAAGAAGATGACGGCGACCGAGTACATGGCTCACGTGAACCAGTTTCTCGGACCCGGCCACCAGATCACGCCCGACGATCTTGTGCGACGGTACGGAGCCAAAGCCGTGCCGGTAGCCGAAGCGATCAATAAGGAGACACAGAGATGACAGCAGCAGCGAAGAAGACACGCACCGCCTTTGTGGGCGGGACCGAGCACACGGACTCCCGCCTCGCCGAGATGAAGACAGGCGATATTTCTGCCCTCATCGCGGTGATACGCGGCGGCAACCCGCCGAAGCCGGCGACCAAGGCCAAGGCCATCGAACTGTTCTGGAAGGCAGCCGAGACGCTCCCTATGCCTCCCGAAGTGCCAGACGCCAGGGCCGAGACCCTGGACGCGACCACGGAGGTCCGGGGTGCCGAGAAGACAGCCCCGGAGAAGGCACCGCGGAAGGCGAAGCTCTACTCGGTCCGGATCGACGGTCCCGAGGCAGCGGCGAAGGTCGCGGCCATGCTTCCCCAGGCGCGTCGGCTTGCCGAGGCGATGGGAGCGGCAGGGCGGGCGTTGAGCATGGTCGATTGCTCGGCGTTGCTCGACACCAAGCGGAGCACGAACCCTAGCAAGGTCGTCGCGTGGTATTTCGCCCGCGTCTTCCGGCCGGCTGGCATCCTGACCGAGTCCCGCGACGGCAGGGGAGCATAAGAGTGGTTAGCGACGCCTGCGCGGTCGCGCTCGTCCCCCAGCCCGACCCGCTGACCGTCCTGAAGTCCCTCGTGCTGGACGCTGTGTCCTCCCCGCTGACGAAGCGCCAGTACGACATCGCTCTCGACCGCTTCATCGCGTGGGCAGCCGGCAGGACGTTCGCCAAGCCGCTGGTCAACCAGTACCGCTCTCACCTGGAAGGGCTGGGCTTCTCGCCCTCGACCGTCAACCAGGCGCTCAGCGCCATACGGCGCCTGGGCTTCGAGGCTGCCGACGCGGGAATGCTCGATCCGAACATCGCAGCGGCGGTCGGCAGGGTCAAGGGCGTTCGCCGCGAGGGCATCCGCACCGGGAACTGGCTGACGAAAGACCAAGCACGTCTGCTGCTGGCGGCTCCAGACTCGTCCACCTTCACAGGCAAGAGGGACCGGGCATTGCTCGCCGTGCTGCTGGGAACGGGGCTCAGGCGGAACGAGGCCAGAGACCTGACGCTGGAGCACGTCCAGCTTCGCGACGCACGCTGGTGCATCGTCGATCTGGTCGGGAAGCAGGGCAAGGCCCGCACGATCCCGATGGCGGCGTGGACCAAGGTCGCCATCGACGAGTGGACCTCCGCGGCCGGCATCGCCGAGGGCAGGGTCTTCCGGCCTGTCAGATGCAACGGCACGCTGGCGGGCGACCGGCTCTCGCCGCAGACGATCTTCAGGATCGTGCTCGCGCACTCGGGCAGGGTCGGCGTCGCGATCCGGCCGCACGATGCCCGCCGAACGTTCGCGCGACTGGCGTTCTACGGGGGGTCGGGCATGGAGCAAGTCTCGCTCAGCCTGGGCCACTCGTCGGTGACGGTCACCGAGCGGTACATCGGAGTGAGGCTGGACTTGGCCGACGCGCCTTGCGATCACCTGGGCATCGGGCTCTGAACGGCTCCCCAGGATCGGCCGCAGACGGAGCCACGGTCTCCGTCATCGCGTCAGAGGCTTCTCGCCCTTGCTTGCTCTTGCCCTGGGCTTCCCGAATCGATTCTGGAGGCCCCGGCGCCGGTCGATAACTGCACTTATGCGCCTCTGTCTGAGCTCGAATTCATCGGACGCCTGGAAGGCAGTGCGGGAAATAGTTGAAAAAAAGTTCCGCGAAACGCCTCTTTGCGCAGCGCTGCTCCAAACCCTTGCCTGCAACTCGTTGAAAGATGGTGAAGGTGACGGTCTTCACGCCAAGAAAATACCACGTTTTCGCGGCTGAAAAATTCCCGAAACGACCCACTTTTCCCAAAATAATGTCATGGACAGGTTTGCCGGGAAGCCTCATTCTGGGTTTGTAAGCCGAACAAAAAACACTCACAAAAAAGGACAACACTAGCGAATGACCAACACACAATTCGAAGCGGAGATCGGCGGTCGAGCCGGGTTCCGGAAGAACCTGGACGAGACTGCGCGGCGGCTGGTGGAGGACGGGCTGATCGAGGACGACACGGCCGCCTGGGCCGACTTCTCGGACGAGCGCCTCGCGTACAACCTCATCGGGGTTCTGATCGACGTCACGATAGACCAGGAGGACAGACTGGAGATCGCGGGGAGGGTTATGAGAAACGTGCGCAAGGCAGTCAAACTCATCAAATCAGATGTCCTGAAGAACCCCGAAGCCGAAGCCGGAGACGATGCCGAAAGGATTTTGAAAGAGATCCGAGAAGAAACCGAGGAACTGAGGCGGCTTGCGAAGGCCGGATCGCGACGCCGACCCTGCCCGAGTGCGCGAGCACGATCCTGAAGATCGTCTGCGGCGAGAGCCGGTCGCCCGCCAGCGTGCCGTTGCATCTG
>JANYJA010000182.1 GCA_025358575.1 Terriglobia bacterium | reverse complement strand
CGCTGAAACCCGGCGTCTCGGCGTGTCCCGACGCGGTTTTCGATGGTCTTTACGGGGTGTTCAACGACAGCCTGCCGGACGGCTGGGGGCGCTTGTTGCTGGATCGCAGCGTCGAAAGGCATGGCATCGACCGCCGTCAACTGAATGCGCTCGACCGCCTGGCTTATGTCGGGAGCCGCGGTATGGGAGCGCTCAGCTATGAGCCGGATCACAGCGACAGCGCCGATACCGATTCGCCTCTCGCGCTCGACAGACTCGCACGGCAAACCGCGGTTGTGCTCGCTGGCGAACATGAAGAGGTATTCGAAGAACTGCTTCGGCTCAGCGGCTCGTCCGCCGGCGCTCGTCCAAAAATCGTGGCGCAAGTCAACGCCGATAAGTCCGCGATCATTCACGGACAAGAGGGATTGCAGCGTGGCTTCGAACACTGGATGATCAAGTTCGCGTCAACACAGGATCCGCGAGATGTCGGGGCGGTCGAATACGCCTACAGCCTCATGGCCAAGGATGGCGGCATCGACATGCGCGAGACTCACCTGTTCCGCACGAAGAAGCGGGCGTACTTTGGAACCAGGCGCTTTGATCGGGTGGCAGATCGCCGCGTGCACGTGCATAGTTTATCTGGACTGATCCACGCGGATCATCGGGTGCCGAGCCTTGACTACGACACCGTCCTGCGCGTTGTTTTGCTTTTGACTAAGAGCATGGTGGAGGTGGAGAAGGTTTTCGCTCTGACCTGTTTCAATGTGCTGGCTCATAACCGCGACGACCACGCGAAGAATTTTTCCTTCATGCTCACGGACCGGCATGAGTGGGCTTTCGCTCCGGCCTATAATTTAACTTTCTCGTATGGGCCCGGGGGCGAACAGAGCACGATGGTGCTGGGGGAGGGACTCCGGCCACACGCCGGACACCTGCTGGCGCTGGGCAAGAGGCACGCCCTGAAAAAGGCGCCGAAGATCCTGGAACGCGTGCGAGAGGCGGTGGCGCGGTGGCGGGTTCATGCCAAAGAAGCCGGGGTGAGCGCGCGATCGGCGGGGGCCATTGCGAAGCATCTTTCCCACGAAAAGAAAAGTTCCTCAACTTAGGACCGATAAGCAGAATCGGGCGCGAAACATCGAGAACCGTCTACTTTGGTCTCGAAAACGTGCCGGGGATCGGTCTGCCGGCTTGCGGAGTTGACGCGGCGTAGTCTTCACCCAGCAGCGCTGCCAGCGTCGCCGCGATCTGATTCTGCGTAACCGCCCGCACGCGAGTGCGCTCACCCAGCGCTGCCGTGTCCGGGCCCAGAAATGCCATCCAGATATACTTCGAGTCGGGTACCTTCTCCCCGTGGCTCTTCCACTCTACTGGCGCTTCGCCGCGGCCGTGATCGGGGGAGAAGATTAGTGTCGTCTTGCCGCTATAGTCCGGCATCAACTGCACTGTGTCCCATAGAGTTTTGAGATAACTATCGACTCGGTGGGCGGAAGTTAGATACTCCGAGTAATTACCGGCGTGGGCCCAATCGTCGGTTTCGCCGAGAGACAGGTAGAGTACTTTGGGCTGAGCGGCCTTCAGATATTCGAGGGCGGTGTGGAAGGTGATGTCGTCGAATGCCTCGTCGGGCCAGACGCGCGGCGTTTCTGCCTTCAACTGATTGAGTAAGTCGAGGCGCGGCGACGGTGGAATGCCTGTAAGTGGATCGTAACCAGAATTTACGAGAAACCCCGCGCGGGTTGCATTGAAGATTGAGGGAAACACGTCCCACGCACCGAATGCCGCCACCTTGCCGTGGTACTCCGGCTTGTTGTTCAGCCATTCAAAGACTGTGACGTTCGGGTTGGGAACTTTGTCGTTGCTATTAATGCGAGGGTCGGGAAAACCGCAAAGCGTTTCGCTGTAACCGGGGTACGAGAAATTGAAGCCATTGGTGACGTAGGCATCGGAGCCGAGATCGCGGTTGCCGTAAATCTGTCCGTTCTTGGCGACGGTGCTCCACAAAAACGGCATGAGTGCTTCGCGGCGGGCTTGAGGTGAACCGCGCCAATACGATTTCTTAAGCGCGTCGGGATCGGTGACGCCGCCGTTCTCTTTGTTCATGAGCGTCTTGTCGGCGCCGCGAAATACTTCCTGCCATCGAAGGCCGTCGGTCATCACGAATATGATGCGGCGGGTAGTATTCTGGGCGGACGCGCTGGCCAGAAACAGCGATAGATAAAGAATGCCGCGGAACATAATTAGATTGTCACCAGATCGAGGACGGGGACGCCGCTAGCGGCGATGAGTTGGGACATCTCGCGCGTGGGTTTCTGGGTCACGATGATGCGCTCACACCAACTCAGCATCTGGTCAAGCTTCGGCTCCATAAGCTTGCCGATGTGCGGGATGGCGTTGAGGACAAATAGCTGGTTGCTGCCGTAGATTTCATCGATCTTGATATGCGGATCGAAGACGCGCAGTTCCCTGCCTTTACCAAGTAACGATTCGATGAGTGTGACCACCGGGCTTTCGCGCAGATCGTCGGTGTTCTCTTTGAACGCGAGGCCGAAGATGCCGATGCGGGCGGCGGGGAGCGCGAGCGCGGCCTGAATGGAACGGCGCAGATGTTCTTCGTTGCCGGGCAGCACGGATTCAAGCAGCGGGAGCTTCATGTCCATGCGCGCCGCGCGATAGGTGAGGGCGCGAAGATCTTTGGGCAGGCAGGAGCCTCCGAACGCGAAGCCCGGTTTCAGGTAAGCCGGGGAGATGTTGAGTTTCACGTCGCGACAAAGCGTATCCATCACTTCGCCGGCGGGGATGGATAGCTTGGCGCACAGAGTTCCAATCTCATTCGCGAAACCGATTTTCAGGGCGTGGAAGCAGTTGCACGCGTACTTGATCATCTCGGCGGTCCGAAGAGTGACGAGGCACGCTTCCACGCCGAGGCTGTCATACAGGCTCGCGATGCGGCGAACGGCGGCAGCGTCGTCGCCCCCGACCACCAGCAGCGAGGGCTCGAGGAAATCGCGGACGGCGCTGCCTTCGCGCAGGAACTCGGGATTTGAAACCACTTTGTAGTGGGGAAGCGAGCCAAGCGTGCCGGCGACCACTTCTTCGCACGTGCCGGGGAAGACGGTGCTGCGCACCACGACGATTAATTCCTTAGTGCGCTTCGGCAGCGACTTGGCGATTTCTTCGGAGACGCGGCGCAACTGACCGAGGCCCAGATTGCCGTTCGCTTCTGACGGCGTGCCCACGCAGATTAGCGCCACATCCGCGCTGGCGAGACTTTCGGCGAGGTCAGTCGAGGCGGAAAGCCGGCCCGATCCTGTCGTTTCCTTGACGATCTCTTCGAGGCCCGGCTCATAGAAAGGGGCGTGTCCGGCGGCGACGTTGCGGACCTTGTGCTCATCGCGATCGACGCCGACCACGCGGTGCCCGAGTTTCGCGAGGCAGGCGGCGGTCACGCATCCCACGTAGCCGAGCCCCAGCACGGCAATGTTCGTTTCTGTTCCCGAGTCCATCACGCCAACAGTATGGCATTGGAGGGATAATAACTTAGTTCTCCCCGCATGGAATTCGTAGAGCAATTAAAGTCTCAAGTGGATATTGTCGGCGTGGTGCAGCAGTACGTCCCGCTGCGTAAAATGGGGCCCAGCTTTAAGGGCCTGTGCCCGTTCCATAACGAAAAAACTCCGTCATTCACGGTTCACGCGGCGCATCAGTTTTACTATTGCCACGGCTGCCACGTTGGCGGCGACGTGCTGAAGTTCGTAATGGAGATTGAGCATCTCAGCTTCTATGAGGCGTTGAAGCTGCTGGCCGAGCGACATGGAATTCCGCTGCCGAAGCGCAATGAATATAGCGATCCGGACACAAAACTGCGCGCCGCCATCTACCAGATGCATGAGATTGCGGAAGCGGAATTCCAGAGCCAGTTGAGCTCGCCGCAGGGCGCGGAGGCGCGGGCTTATCTACAGAAACGCGGCGTGGCACCGGAAATAATTGAGCACTTCCGGCTGGGATATGCGGGCCGAACGCTGACCCGGATCTTTGAGAAACGCGGATTTTCGGCGGAGCAAATGGAATCCTCGGGCTTGGTGATGAAGCGCGAGGATGGAAGCTTTTACGAGCGCTTCCGCAATCGCCTGATGTTTCCCATCCACAACGAATCCGGCAAGCCGATCGGGTTCGGCGGGCGGGCGCTGGGGCCGGAAGATCAGCCGAAGTATTTGAACTCCCCCGAGACGCCCATTTACAAAAAAGCCACGTGCTTTACAACCTGCATCGGGCCAAAGAAGCGATTCGCAAAGTCGAGCGCGCGGTGCTGGTGGAAGGCTATATGGATGTGATCGGCGTATTCGCATCCGGCGTGCATGAGGTGGTGGCTAGCTGCGGAACGGCGCTGACGCGACAGCAGGTGCAGGCCATCAAGCGGCACTCGCTGAACATCGCGGTGAATTTCGATCCCGACAATGCGGGCGCGAACGCGGCCGAGCGGTCGATTGAAATTCTGCTGGATGAATCCATGCGCATCCGCATTGTGCAGCTCGAAGGCGGGCTCGATCCCGATGAATTCTGTAAGGCCAATGGCGCCGAGGCTTATCGCGCCAGCGTGCAGAATGCGAAGAGCTACTTCTACTGGATGGCGGACCGGGCTCGGTTGAAGCACGACATGCGCACGTCGGAGGGGCGCGTGGCCGCATTCCAGTTTTTGCTCCCAGCGATTCAGGGGCTGTCGGACAAGATCGAGCGCGGCGCGGTGGCGAACGATGTGGCGTCGTACCTCGGTGTGAGTTCGGGTTTAGTATTGGACAATTTCAAGAAGCTGGCGATTGATCGCCGGGACAAGACGGTGCAGCCGGTGCGCGAGAGCATGCGCGCCGTGGATCGGATGCTGATCGCCCTGCTGGTGACGAGGCGTGATGCGCGTGAGAAATTTATTCCGGAACTGCGCAGTCTGGGCGCGCTCCAGCAATCTCCGGCGCGGCCCATCTATGAATCGCTGTTCGCGCTGCATGACAGCGGCGCCAATGTCAGCTTTGGCGATTTGCATGGGCGTCTTCAGGGAAGCGAGCAGCAGATGCTGGCCACGGCGCTGTTGCGTGACGATGTCGATGGCCCGGCGGATCTTGACGATGACGATGCGGCACTGGAGCGCGGGCGGGCGTGCCTGGAGAGTATGCGGCACTCCGGACGCGATATGGAATTCGCCCGGCTAAAGAACCTGGTGAAGGATGCCGAGCGTGCGGGGAATTTCGCGGAAGCTATCCGGCTGACGCAGGAACTTCAGTCGTTTAAGACTTTGTAGCCGCGGCTGAAATTTAGTACGAGTGGTATTTGGCCCTATTTTCGGTCCGTTTGCGCCATATAGGCTTGGTGTAGAATACAGAAGATCGTTATAACTCTTTTAGGGTCTCGCGGGTCTCCAGGTGGCAGTTGACGACAAATACGATCAGGTAAATCGGCTCATGCAAATGAGCGAAGAACGGGTCTACGTGCCCTTCGAAGAAAGTGGATTGGTGTGCGGAGATTTCACTCCGCCCTCCGATCTGCTGGAAACTTTTGAGGGCATCGATGAGGACGGCCTTGAACCTCTCGACGCAGCCAAGCTAGAAAAGCTTGAGGATGACGCGCTTGGCGAACTGGATTTTCCACCGGAATTTGCCGGGCGACTGAACGATCCGGTCCGCACTTACCTTCGTGAAATGGGTTCGGTGCCTCTGCTGAGCCGGGAGGGCGAGATTGAAATCGCGCGGCGCATTGAACGCGGCCAGAACACCGTCCTAAAAGCCCTAACACGCTCACCGGTAGTGGTTCTTGAAATTCTGTTGCTGGGTGAGGCCATCGGATTGGGAGAGCGGGCGGCACGCGACGTCCTGCCACATCTCGAAGCCGTCCCGGGCGATGATGTGGCGGCGATCCAGACCCAGGAATTTGTGGACTTCTGCGCCAACATCGGGCAGCTTTATCGTATGGGGCTGCGGATGCGGCAGAAGCTGGCGGCGGTTCCGCGCAATCTGAAACCCAAACAGCACCGGCACGCGCGCTGGGAGCTAAGCCGATTGGTGATCCGTATATCGACAATGATTCGGTCGGTGCGGTTTCAAAACATCACGCTGCGGGAGTTTATTGGAAAGCTCCGGTCGGCGGTGGAAGAGATGGAGCCGGCCGAACGGGAAATCCTGGTGTTGCAGCGGAAAATCGATCAATGGGCCGGGGGGCGGCTGGATGACACCCGGGGGGCGCGACGCGAACAGCGGGCGCTGCAGCAGCATCTGCATCAACTCGAGGAGCGCTTCGGCTCGACCGCGACGGAGTTGCGGCACAGCTTGCTAGTGGTATGCCGCGCGGACCATGAAGCCGAGTGCGCGCGCAAGGAACTGATTGAGGCGAATTTGAGATTGGTGGTGAGCGTGGCAAAACGCTACACCAACCGGGGTATGCAGTTCCTCGACATTATTCAGGAAGGCAACATCGGGCTCATGCGCGCCGTGGAAAAATTCGAGTACCGGCGCGGTTACAAGTTTTCAACCTACGCGACATGGTGGGTGCGCCAGGCGATCACGCGGGCAATTGCGGACAAAGCGCGCACCATTCGCGTTCCAGTCCACATGATGGAGACCATCAACAAGCTGACTCGCACTTCGCGCTATCTGCTCCAGGAGCTGGGACGCGAACCGACCACCGACGAACTGGCGCAGCGGATGGAATTGACGGCCGATAAAGTTCGCAAAGCCATGCGGGTGGCCCAGGAACCGATTTCGCTCGAAACGCCCGTTGGGGTGCAGGAGGAATCGCGGCTGGCCGATTTTTTGGTCGATCACGATGGACGCAGCCCGTGCCAGCAGCTGATTACGCTGAACCTCCGCGAACAAACGGCGGAAGTGTTGAAATCGCTAAATCCGAGGGAAGAAAAAATTATTCGCATGCGCTTCGGGCTGGACGACGGGAGCGAATGCACGCTCGAGGAAGTCGGGCAGGACTTCGAAGTCACACGTGAGCGCATCCGGCAGATTGAGTCGAAAGCGCTGCGCAAATTGCGGCATCCGAGCCGCAGCAATCGCTTGCGGATATTTATGGAAGCGGGTGTGACGGATTAACTACGCGTCGGTCGGCGAAAAGACGCGGCGAGTCCAAACATCCACCAGGGGGCGGGCCAGGGAAGGGAAGCGGTGGCCGCCATCGAGCATGTGAAACTCCACATCCGCGGCGCGCATTTGCAGGCGTTTCCGATAGTGCGAAGAGGCTTCCGGCGGGTAGATTTCATCCTCGCGTCGCGCGATGTGGAGTAACGCGGCGCTTACGTTCCCGTAACTACCGTCGTCCCAATTCTTCGGAACTCCCCCGCAGACGCCAATCACGCCGCGAACGGCTGCGGGATGCGTCGCGGCGAAACGATAGTTCATTCCCACTGGCTGCGAAAATCCCATCAACAGGCGGCGCGCGGGTCCGATGCCGAAATCACGCTCCACTTCGTCCATGATGTGGAGCAGCATTTGGTGATGCAGGCGGACCGAAGATTCCGAGTGCCGGTAGGTGGCCCAGCAATAACCAATTTCACTGCGGGGCGGGGTGGCCGTAGGCGGCAGAAAGAATTCACTGGGGGCTTGCAGCGCGCCAATGATGTGGCCCGCAAACCACGTCGCCGTCAGCCGCAGCATCACCTCGGGATTTGAGCTATAGCCGTGCAGCGTGATGACAACCAGGGTATTCTCGTCGACTTTCTCGGGCACCTGCAACAGGTACCGGCAATCGAGAGCGGCGCTAAAAGTCCGCTCGCTGGTCACTTCGCTTTAGCCTGAAGCGCTTTGATCTCGGGCGGCAGATTGTATCGATCCTGGGGAATTTCCGCATTCATCATTACGCTATCGATCGAGATCTGGAACTGCTGCCCCATGGCGCTTTGCTGCATTTTGTGGGGGACCATCAAGCCGCCCTCCTTGCGATAATCGGAGACCGATGTCTCGACGGGAATCTCCCCCATCGGCGTCTTCAGCGTGGCGGTCTGTTTGACCAGAAGTCCTGAAGTTTTGTCGTAATATTCGGTTTCGGGCTTGCCTTCTTTGGGAGTCAGGACGATTTTGTAGCAGGCCTTTCCGTCCACGGTTTCCACGCCAACAGTTTCCGCGCTCTTATAGAATTCCTGCCAGTGGGCTCGGTTCTTGAAGTTGGCCGACTTCAGGGCCGCGGCCCTCTCATCGCCTTCTTTTATACGCGCGCCCTGCATGGCGGAGAGCGCCCACGCCACATTGCCGTCGGTGCCTTCCTCCATTTTTCCGAGTCCGCTAATGTCAATCACCGTGTACTCCAGGGCGGGTTCGGAGTTGTACACGGTCACGGTACCTTTAATGTTTTGGGCCGGGATTTCCATAGTCCCGCTGGAGATAGAGCTGTGGACCTTATCGTAGGCCTCTTTGCCGCCGGTCACCTCGACGTATTTTTCGAGAACGGTGTCGGCCTTGGGAAGACTGTCGGCGGCGTTCAAAAGTGCCGCGAGGGTTAAGAAGGAAGTGAGTAGTCGCATTGAAATTAGTTTCCCTTTCGTTGGGCCTGAATCCACTCTACTGCCGCTTCAGAAACCCGGTCATGGCCCGCGAGAAGGTCTTCGCGGCGATTTTCCACCTGCACATCAGGCTGAAGACCCGCGCCTTCGAGAGCCTTTCCGCCATCGGAGAGGTAATTCGCTTGAGCATACTGAAACGCATCGCCATTGGGAAGTTTTTCAATGACCGAAGGCAGGGCGGCGCCAGCGGTGCGAGTGCCGAAGATCCGCGCGCGCCCGAGATCCTTAAGGCCGCCGGCGAAGATCTCTGAAGTGGAAGCTGACAAACCGTCGACCAGAATCGCCAGCGGACCTTTATACAAAGGCTGTCTGGGGTTGATGACAAATTTGATCGGCAGATTGCGCATGTACATGGTGCCGAGCTGCTGATCGGTTCTCTCTATGAAGAAACCGGCCATGCCCATGGACATGACACCGAGACCGCCGGGATTACCGCGGACATCGACGATGATTCCGGCGCAGCGGGCGCATGTTTTGACGGCTTCTTCAAATGCGGGCATGAGGCGGCCGGGATCGAGAAAAAGGTTGAAGGTGAAATAGCCGATGTCGCCGGGCAGCTTCCGCGATTCATACCAGACGCTGGCAGCCGGCATAAGTCCCAGACGAGTGACTTCTCCGCGCGGGCGGACGCGCACCACGCGCCGCTTCAGCAGCCGGTTCTCCCCATCTAGAAATTCGATTTCGACCGGGACGCCAACTGGCCCGTCAAGCCGCGCGGTGACCGCGCGCACCAGCATCATATCCCGAATGGTGGCGCGCTCATACATACGCGCGACACGGTCGAGGACCGGCGCGAGTTTGCGTTGATCGATGCGAACGATTTCCCAACCGGGGCGCGCGTCGACACCACTCGCTACAGAGGTGACCAACGGCTTTCCGTCGACTACACGCACGTCGAGGCCGGTAATGCCTTCGCCGCCCGAAGGCTCGTCCAGATCGCTGTAGACCTCGTTCGGAATGATGGCAAAGTGGGTGAGGTGCAGTCGGCCGATCATATTTTCCAGAACGCCGAGTGCTTCCGATTCGTTCGCGGCACTCTGCATTTTCGGAAGCAGCTCATCATGCACGGCCTGCCAGTTCAAGCCTCCGTGTTTGCCTTCAAGCTGTTCGGGGTCCCAATAGCGATCCTGGATTCGTTTCCACACGAATTCAAACGAATCGATATCCAGCTTTCGCCTGGAAGGCGTGAGCGGAGCGGCGCCCGTGAGCGGTAACAAGCTTAGAAATACACAAATCAGGCGCAGAACCTTCATTCTATCGATAAAATTGACGGATGACCGCTCTGATCACAGGCGCTTCCACGGGTATCGGGTATGAATTGGCCAAGCTCTTTGCGAAAGACGGCTGCGGGCTGATCCTGGTTGCGCGCGACCGTCGGAAGCTGGATGAAGTGGCCGCAGAAATGAGGAAACTTTCGGGGCAAGAAGTGCGTGTGATTGCGGCCGATTTGGCGACACCGAGCTCGAGTGAACAGGTCTTTCGTGAAGCCGGGACGGTCGATTTTCTAGTGAATAATGCGGGGTTCGGGTTGGGCGGCGATTTTGCGCATACCGATCTGGCGACGGAGTTGAACATGATCCAGGTGAATGTGGCTTCCCTGGTGACTCTCACCAAGCTGTTTTTGATTCCGATGAGTGAGCGCAAGCGGGGGCGCATCCTGAACGTGGCTTCGACGGCCGCGTTTCAACCGGGTCCTCTGATGGCGGTTTACTACGCCAGCAAAGCTTTCGTGCTCTCATTCACCGAGGCCGTTGCGGAAGAGCTGCGGGGAACGGGCGTCACGGTGACGGCTCTATGTCCGGGTCCGACGGCGTCGGAGTTTCATACGCGGGCAAAGATAGAAAACACGAAGCTGATCAAGGGAAAAATGATTGGGATGATGACGGCGGCGAAGGTAGCGGAGGCCGGCTATCGGGGAATGTTGGCGGGGAAAGTGGTTGTGATTCCTGGGTTTCTGAACAAGCTGGGGGTGCAGTCGCTGCGCATTGGGCCGCGCGCCCTCGTGCGGCGCGCGGCCCGTAAGCTCCAAGAGAGCTGACTATTTGGCAACCGGGGGCAGCGGAGCTCTGAACATGCCCGGTTCGGGTGAGTCCTGAACAGAGTAGTTAGCGGGCACTTCGAAGAGGGTCGACGACGGTTCCGCGCGGCTGATGTTGGTCAGACGAAAAGTATTTTCGCCGGATCGAGGGTCGGTCCGCTTACTCATGACGATGGTCTGCAGTTCAGGGGAATACCATTTTTCGAAAACTATGTCGATCGCGCGATCGTTCCCGATCTCACCTGCGGGTATGGTGGTGGTGCTGCGCGTTCCTTCCACCATGACCCCTTCCATGGATTGTTTCCCGAGGGACTCAGTCTTGCCAGTGGAGGCTTCGCCCTGTTTCGAAGTTCCGATCATAATCTTGATCTGTCCGTTTACTTCATTTTTGAGCTGAGCCATTTGCACGGAGGAAGGCACCGTCACCTTGCGGGCGATGTGATTCTGAGTTTCCAAGGCGTAATGCACTCCGGCGACGGGGTCGTTGATGTTGACGAAGGTGTGGGCCTCACCATTAGA
>JANYJA010000163.1 GCA_025358575.1 Terriglobia bacterium | reverse complement strand
CAGTTAAGCGCCTCGGGCGCCGCCTCAAACAATTTCTGGAGTTCTGGGACCATTGCCCTGTCTCGTTTCATGGCTGCCCAAACGCCGAGGTGGGGGGCCCTTCGTGCCAATATCAGTGAGACATTTCTGGCGGCTTAGATTAGAGAGCAGGGCGAGAAGGAAATGAATCATGATCGATGGTCAGAAAGTTGTTCTGGTTTCAGGCTCGCCGGATCCTGAAGTAACGCCGAAGGCAAAGAGGCGAAGTTTCAGCGCGTCTTACAAGAAGAAGATTCTGGCGGAAGTAGAGGCAGCGGCGGGCACCGGCAGCATTGGTGAGATCCTGCGGCGCGAGGGGATCTATTCGTCGACCTTGACCGGCTGGCGCAGGGAGCGCGATGCGGCCGTCGACAAGGTGTTTTCTCAGAAGCGCGGACCGGAGCCGAAGCGCAACCCGTTGACCTCCGAAAATGAAAAGCTGCGCCGTCGTAACCAGCGTCTGGAGGATGATCTGCGCAAGGCGGAGCTGATTATCGAGGTCCAAAAAAAACTGGCCATGTTGTTGGGTCGGCCGCTGCCACCGATCCCCGACACCGGGAACTTCTGATGTCAACAGTGGAAACCCTGAGTGAGTCGGTGGGCGTGAAGCGCGCCTGTTCTGATCTTTCCTTTCCCAGATCGGTTCTTTACCGGCGTCGCCGGCACCGGCTTTCTCCCCCGCCTGTGGGCGCGCGGATTTCGGCGCGCCGTTTGCAGGACGAGGAAAAATCGGCCGTGCTGTCATGCCTTCACGAGGAACGTTTTCAGGACTGCTCGCCCGCCGAGGTCTATGCTTCGCTGCTCGATGATGGCCGGTATCACTGCTCGATCCGCACCATGTACCGGCTGCTGAATGCCCAGGGCGAGAATCGGGAACGCCGCGATCAGCTCATTCATCCGCCTTATAAGAAGCCCGAACTACTGGCCAGCGGCCCCAATCAGCTCTGGAGCTGGGACATCACCAAACTTCGCGGCCCGGTGAAGTGGAGCTTCTATTACCTTTATGTCATTCTGGACGTCTTCAGCCGCTACGTCACCGGCTGGATGATCTCTTATCGCGAAACTGCTGCCCTTGCGAAACAGCTCATCGAGAACTCCTGCGAAAAGCAGAAAATCGTGCCCGGCCAGCTGACGATCCACGCCGATCGTGGTTCTTCGATGACCTCGAAATCATTGGCCCTGCTGCTGGCCGATCTCGGCGTCGTCAAGACCCATAGCCGTCCCCATGTCTCCGACGACAATCCGTTCTCCGAAGCGCACTTCAAAACCATGAAATACCGGCCGGATTACCCGGACCGCTTCGGTTCCATCCAGGATGCCCGCCGTTTCTGTCAGGACTTCTTCCCCTGGTACAACCACCAGCATCATCATTCCGGGCTGCGGTTGCTGACGCCCGCGACCGTCCACTATGGTCAGGCTGCGCAACTGATTTCCAAACGGCAGTCCGTCCTCGATGGCGCCTACCTGGCTCACCCTGAGCGGTTCGTCCGCCGGGCTCCGCAACACCCTTCCTTGCCGGAGGCTGTCTGGATCAATCCACCGGTCTCCAACAAGGAAAATACTCCCTAACAGGATGCTGAAAAAGTAAGTTTCTCCAGTTCTCCTCTGTTCGCCATGACTTTTCAGGCTGCTGGATAAGTTTCTTTAAACTCGATGTGGGGGGATACGTGGCCTAAACGCCCTGTATTTTTGCGTTCAGACACACTTCTCCCCGGACCTACGCGACCCGAACGGGCGGAAACAGCAGATTCCGCATGCGCACCAGATTGTAAGCAGCCGCCGCGAATGTGAAGACCCAGCCAACTTTGAAAATGCCGCGATGTCTGGTTTTGCGCAGCGCGCCCACGGTCTTCAGCCATCCGAACACCTCCTCGATGCGCTTGCGCTTTCGCTGACTGATTTTGTAGCCCGCATGCCGCGTCGTGCGCCCGTCAATCGCGCTGCCCCCGTTCCGATTCACATTCTGCGCCACGTGCGGCGTTACATTCCGCTCCCGCAGCTGCTCGACGAAACCTGCCGTGTCGTAGCCCTTGTCACCGGCCATCGTGATCCGTCCGCTGGCACAGCGGCGCTCAGCCATTAGCAGCGCCGCATCCCGTTCGGCCGTCCCGCTGCATTGCACCAGTTCGGTGTCAACCACCAGTCCGTTGCGATTCTCGATCACTGCATTGCCGCAGTAGGCAAGCTTCGATTCATGTCCGCCGCTCTTGCGCGCCAGACGCGCTTCCGGATCGGTGGTGGACTGATGGGTATCGTTGCGGCGTATCTCGCCATGAAAATTGACTGTCGGATTGCCGGGATCATCCGGCGGAGGCGGCGCCGGTTGATCTTTCCTCTGAAAGCTCTTCTGACTTGCCCATGCCTCAATCAACGTCCCATCCACACTGAAATGTTCGTCCGAGGTCAGACCGGCTTGCGTCGCCTGCGCCAGCACCTGTTCAAAAAACTTCCGCGCAATGTCTCCTTCCAGCAAGCGGTCCCGGTTCTTGCTGAATACGGTGGGCACCCAGACCGGTTCGTCCATATTAAGTCCGACAAACCACCGGAACAACAGGTTGTACTGCAACTCCTCCATCAGCATCCGCTCGCTGCGAATCGTATACAGCACCTGAAGCAACAAAGCGCGCAACAACTTCTCCGGCGCAATCGAGGGCCGCCCAAAAGCCACGTACATCTGATCGAACGCCGCCGACAATGCTTCCAGGGCAATGTCCGCCATCAGCCGAACGGGCCGCAACGGATGCTCCGCCGGCACCCGCTCTTCCGCTGAAACATAACTGAACATCGCGCTCTGCTGTGTGTCTGTGCCCCGCATCTACTACCAGGCGTCGCCACACCTTCGATGGTTACAGCCGCAATTACTTTTTCAGCATCCTGTTAGGGGTTTCGCCCCCATTCCTCGCCCGATTTCTCCTCGCAAGCCACGCACTTCCAGAAGCCTCTTTGATTGCCCGTTGCAGCACTCTGTGCGAAGACGCTTGTCTTTCGAGGCTACGAGGCTCGATTGAGCGGGCATCCCAGCTGTAGATTGCGCTTGCCACG
>JANYJA010000156.1 GCA_025358575.1 Terriglobia bacterium | reverse complement strand
GTAGCGGCGAATGGCGGCAGCTATACAATTCATGCGCGACAGACCGGCTACTTTAGCGCGGAAAATGGCGGCGGCGATATTCGCGACGCCAATCCGAAGGACCGCTTTGACGCCTTCGCCTCGCAGCGTGATCGTCGTGAGGATCTAGCCCCGCCCCCGCGTTACGTTTCACGCGACCTAGTGGGTTACGAAGATCTCGATGCGAACGGTTCATGGTTTCAGAACGCTGAATACGGCCCGGTGTGGCGCCCCCGCGTCGATTCCGGGTGGGCCCCCTATCGCGACGGCCGTTGGGCATGGGTGGAGCCCTGGGGCTGGACCTGGATTGACAACGCTCCTTGGGGATTCGCCCCGTTTCATTACGGACGATGGGCTTATATCGATAACGGATGGGGTTGGTGTCCGGGTCCTATTGCCGTGCGCCCGGTCTACGCTCCCGCGCTCGTAGCCTTCATCGGTGGATCGCGTTTCAGTCTCGCCCTCAATTTCGGTGGCGGTGGCGGCGTCGGCTGGTTCCCATTGGGACCGCGTGAAGCGTATCAGCCGTCGTACCATGTTTCGCCTGCCTACGTAAATCGCGTCAACGTTACCAACATCACGAATGTCACAAACGTGAATGTCACTAACATCAACGTGAACAACGTGCGTTATGTGAACCAGAATGTGCCCGGCGCTGTGAGTGCTGTCTCGCGTCAGAATTTCGTGGATTCACGTTCTGTTCAGCAGTCCGCCGTGCCGGTTCTGCCCGCGGCAGTCTCGCAAGCCCAGGTGCTGCCCATGGCGCAAGTGGCTCCGCAACAGCAGAGCGTGCTGCTGGTTCGCCCCGCCGACGCGCGAAATATGCAAATCGCCCGTCCCCCAGCGGCGGTGGTGAATCGGCAGGTGTTCGTAAGATCGACCCCGCCTCCACAAGCCGTTACGTTTGCCGTCAAGCAGCAGGCGCTTGCCTCGAACCCCGGCCAGCCGGTAGCGCCGGCGCAGATTCAGACTCTGCGCCAGAGCGATCCGCCGGCTCCGCGACTGTTTGTGCGTTCCGCTCCCGCGCCGGTTCAGCAGCACCGGCAGACGGATCGGTCGGCCCCGGTGCAGCACCAAGCTCCTACGCCGATGCCGCCCATAGCCAGACCGAATCCCGATGCCGAGCGCATTCACCAACAGCGAGAACAACAGCAGCAAATCCAGCGCGAGCAGCAACAGAGGGAGCGGCAGATCCAGCAGCAGCCGCGCCAGCCGGCACCCCCGCCGCCTCCGCCCAAGCAGGAAAAGCCGAAGGACGAGAGGCCCAAGGACGTCAAGCACACCGACCGCTAATCGCTTCGGCTTCGCGTCACCCTGGCATCCAATTGACCGGATGCCAGGCGGATGCGGATTTCGTTTCCCTCTGAAGCCTCCCCGGCACGTTTCACAATCTGTCCTGCTGGATTCATGACAATCGCGTACCCGCGTTCGAGAATGCTCAGCGGGCTGAGCTGCGAAAGCTTTCCGGCTAGTGAGTCCAAGCGCCGGTGCCGTTGCTGAAGCTGCAATCGAATCACCTGCACGGTGCCAGCCAAGGCACCCATTAGCCGGTTCCGATCCCTTTGTAAACGCGGACGCGGATCGAAATACCTCAAACGTTCTTCAGTCTCCCGCCGGACACGCTGCGCGTTTTGGATTGCCGAACGAACGCTTTCCCTGAGTCGAAATTCATGATCGTCGATGCGCTGAAGATGGCGCCCGATTTGGCGGTTAAGAAGTCCGCGGGCGCGTTCCATTCCCTGATTCTCTATCCGCCGCGTCGCCATCGCGATCCGGTATCGCAGGGCCTGATTCAGCTTTCTTTCGCAACCGGCGATGCCTTCCAGAAGTTCCTGTCGAGTGCAAATAATCAGCTCCGCCGCAGCCGAAGGCGTAGGCGCGCGAAGATCGGCCACAAAGTCCGCGATCGTGACGTCCGTCTCATGACCGATCGCCGAGACCACCGGGATGCGGCACCCCACAATCGCCCGCGCCACCTCTTCTTCGTTGAAGGTCCAGAGGTCTTCCAGCGAGCCACCGCCGCGCGCGACAATCACCAGTTCAGCCCACTCCGAACGGCTGAAATAATCAAGGCCCTTGCACACCTCGTTCACCGAGCCTTCACCCTGCACTTGCGCGGGAAAAATTCTTACGTGCAACCCCGGAAAGCGGCGCGACAGAATTTGCAGCATATCGGAAATTACCGCGCCCTTCGGCGATGTAATCATACCGATGCGTCGCGGGAATTTGGGCAGCAGCCGCTTTCTTTTAGTTTCGAAAAGACCTTCGGCGGCCAGCTTCTTCTTAAGCTGTTCAAACGCTAATTGAAGCGCGCCATATCCCTGCGGCTCGAGCATTTCAACCAGCAGTTGATAAGACCCGCGCGCTTCAAAGACATCCACGCGCCCGCGCGCCAGAACCGCGATTCCGTCCAGAGGCTTGAACTTGAGAAACCGGTAAGTCGAGCGAAAACAGACACAGCTAATCTGCGAATCACGCTCTTTCAAAGTGAAATAGCAGTGCCCGCTGGATGCCATCTTCACGCCGGAGATTTCGCCCGCCACCCAGATGTCGGCGAACTCTGTCTCAAACACGGCGCGGATGCCCGCATTCAACTCGGAAACAGAATAGATATGCCGTTCCGGGATGAGCGCGAGCGAATACTGTTCCACGCGTCCATTATCAGCGACCCGGCAACGCGTATCCGTAGGATTGCCAGATTGGACGCGCGTCCATCCCCAGTAGAAACTTGGCATAGCGCCGCGCTATTCGCAAATTTTTGGAACGGACGCTAACGCAGAGTGCCTGGTCGATGGGGAGATACCGGCTCGGATCTACGCGGAGATACTGGCCGGGCTTGTGGATCACCAGGGAGAGGGCCGTGAAGGCCGCGTCACAATTGCCCGTTTCCACATAAGTGCGGGTGCCTGAGATGTTTTGGGCATACACCACTTTGGATTGCAGGCTGGCCCAGAGGTTAGCTGATTTCATCGCCTCCACAGCGGCGCGACCGTACGGAGCGAGCTCTGGTTTAGCCACGGCAATCCCGCGCACATCCACGCGGGCCAGATCCTCAATGCTATGGATATCCGTGCGCGCGAGGGTCCAAATCACTAACTCCCCCCGCGCGTAGAAGGCTTTCGGTTCAACCAAGCCCTTTTTCAACAGCGCATCTACATGCTCCGTGTCCGCGGCGAGAAAAACATCGAAAGGGCCGCCGTTTTCGATCTGCTGCGCGAGTTGTGCGGTGGCCCCGAAACTCGAAATAACGCGGATACCGGAGTCCCCCGTGAACGCGTGGTTCAGTTCCGGCAACACTTCCGACAGGTTGGTCGCCGCCGCAACGTGCAATTCAAAAGTCGTCTTCTCCGATGGCCGTTGCGCACAGCCCACCAGGGCGAGCGCCAACCAAACGAAGGTGTATTTATGGGGCACGGTGATACCCTGATGGTAACGGTGTTCCAGACGCGTCCGCGCTACAGAAGCACAATTGCCCTTTCGATTCTGGCGCTGATCTCTTTTCTGAGCTTGGCCCCGACCCTTCGCGCCCTGCCGCTCTTTGAGTCGCCCAAGTCGTGCTGCATTAAACATGCGTGCTGCATCAAGCATTCCAACCGGTCTGAGTGGCGCGCGGCTTTTGCGTGCGCGGAATCCTGCGGATGCGATCTCGCGGTTCCGCTAAATACGGTTCCGATCATCGTGTCCCGCGTTTACTCGCCGTCTCTAATTTG
>JANYJA010000150.1 GCA_025358575.1 Terriglobia bacterium | reverse complement strand
GCTACAACCACGAGACGCTTCAAGTGAAGTACAAAGGCCGCTCCATTGCCGATCTTCTCGAAATGACCGTCGAAGAAGCCCTTCCGCTCCTTGAAAACGTCCCACTCATCCGGCCCAAGCTCCAAACACTGAACGATGTCGGCCTGGGTTACATCCATCTCGGCCAGTCCTCCACCACGCTCTCGGGCGGCGAAGCTCAGCGCATCAAACTTGCCAAAGAACTCAGCAAGCGCCAGACTGGCCGAACTTTCTATCTGCTCGATGAGCCCACTACCGGCCTGCACTTCGACGATGTCCGCAAACTGCTCGACGTCCTCCAGCGCCTCGTCGATCACGGCAACACCGTCGTTGTGATCGAACACAATCTCGACGTCATCAAGTCCGCCGATTGGATTATCGACTTGGGCCCCGATGGCGGCGAATATGGCGGCCGCGTCGTCGCCAGCGGCACGCCTGAACAACTCATGAAATCGAAGAAAAGCTTCACCGCCGAAGCTCTTCGCAAGGCATTATCACCGGCCGCCTTGGCGGCAACTTCAGTGCAATGACCCGCTATTCCGCCAAGCCTCTCGATCTCTCAGCCCTGAAGACCGTCTCCCTCCAAGAGCGCGGCGGCAAAGTCGCCATCCCCGATTTCGCCAAGCCCTACCGCGCCGGCTCCGGCATCGCCGGTCTGCTCGCCTCGCTTCCGAACATCCTCGCCGCTCCCGATTTCCGCGCCGTCGTCACCGCCATCATCCGCGCCCGCGAACTGCGGAAGCCCATCATCTGGGGCATGGGCGGCCACGTCATAAAGTGCGGCCTCGCCGATGTCCTCACCGACTTAATGCGCCGCGAGTTCGCTTCCGCATTCGCCATGAATGGCTCCGGTGCCATCCACGATTACGAGGTCGCGCTCGCCGGCCACACCAGCGAAGATGTCGAGTCGGTCCTGCCCGATGGCCGCTTCGGATCGGCCGAAGAAACCGGCCGCGAAATGAATCGCGCCATCAGCCTCGGCGATACCGAAGGCATCGGCATGGGTGAAGCGCTCGGTGCCAGCCTCGATGCTCTCGCGCTTCCCGAAACCCGCGGCCACAGCCTCCTCCTGCAGGCTTGGCTCGCTCGCACTCCCGTCACCGTGCACGTCGCCATTGGAACCGATACGCCCCACACTCACCCCCAAGCCGACCCGGCCGCCATCGGCAGCGCCACCCATCGCGACTTCCGCCTCTTCTGCTCGCTTGTCGCTCAACTCAACGGAGGGGGCGTTTATCTTAACGTCGGCTCCGCCGTTATCATGCCCGAGGTGTTCCTCAAAGCCGTTTCCTCAGTGCGCAACCTCGGTCATCCGCTCGCCGATTTCACTACCGTCAATCTCGATTTCTTTCAGCACTACCGCCCTCGCGTCAATGTTGTCGGCCGCCCTCACGCTCAAGCCGGCGGTCGCGGCTACGCCATCACCGGCCATCACGAGTTGATGGTCCCGCTCCTCGCCGCCGCCCTCATCGAATCCGCTCAATGACTCCATACATCAGTGACGAGCCGGTCGCGTCTCCGGAGCGTGTCCCTTTTTGGGGCTACAACGACGTTTTCCTGTTCTTCGGCCTCGCGCTCCCTTGCATCATCGTCGCCCAGTTACTAATCGCCGGCGTCCTACTTCTATTCCATCTCGACACCCACAACAAAGGCCTCCTCGCGATGCCAGCCATGTTCATCGCCTACATCCTGCTGTTTTTCATCCTCTACGCCATCCTGCAAATTCAATACGGCCGCCCATTCTGGAAGTCACTCGCCTTCACCGGCTATCGCCACCCGCTCTTTGCCTTCGCCGGAGGCTGGGTGCTCGCTATCGTCATCTCACAAGTCGGCATTCTCCTGCGCATTCCCGATACCGATAACCCCATGAAAGAACTCTTCAACACGCGCGCCAGCGCCATTCTGTTCGGCATATTCGCCACCACGCTCGGCCCTCTCGCCGAAGAAGTTATCTTTCGCGGATTCCTCCAGCCCGTTCTCATCCGTTCTCTTGGTGTCATCACCGGAATCATTGCCACCGCAATTCCGTTCGGACTGCTCCATCTGCAGCAGTACGCTTTCTCGTGGCGACACGCTCTTCTGATCACCATCGCCGGAATCGCTTTTGGATGGATGCGCCAAATCACCGGCTCCACCCGCGCCTCCGCCCTGCTCCACGCCGGTTACAACTCCACTTTTTTCCTGGCACTCATTGCCGCCGGAACTCATCCGTCACTTCACTGGTAACTCCCTTTCTAATGATTCAGACAATTCAATGGACCGATTCCGGCGTCGTCATGATCGATCAGACCCGCCTGCCTCTCGAAGAGATCTACATCACCTGCCGCACCTATGAAGATGTCGCGCATGCCATCCGCGCCATGATCATCCGCGGCGCTCCCGCCATCGGCGTGGCCGCCGCCATGGGTGTCGCGCTCGGCGTCGCCGCCAGTGCCGACTTCGCCACCGTCTGCGACACTCTCGCCGCCACCCGTCCCACAGCAGTCAATCTCTTCTGGGCCATTGAGCGCATGAAGATTCTGCATCGCTCGCTTTCTGCTCTTCCCCCCGATCTCATCCGCGACCGAATGATCGACGAAGCCAAGCAGATCTGCGTTGACGACATTGCTATCAACGAAAGCATGGGCCGTCATGGCGCCCCTCTCGTCCCTGATAACAAAACCGTTCTCACGCACTGCAACGCTGGCGCGCTTGCCACCGCTGGTTACGGCACTGCGCTCGGTGTGATTCGCGCCGCCGTCGCTTCTGGCAAGCACATCGATGTCTTCGCCGACGAAACCCGGCCGTTCCTCCAGGGTGCCCGCCTTACCGTCTGGGAACTCCAAAAAGACGGCATCCCCACCACCCTCATCACCGACAATATGGCCGGCCATTTCCTCAAATCCGGCCGCATCGGATGCGTCATTGTCGGTGCCGACCGCATCGCCGCCAATGGCGATGTAGCCAACAAGATCGGCACCTATTCCGTCGCCGTTCTAGCGCGTGAAAACAAAGTCCCTTTCTACGTCGCCGCTCCTCTATCCACCTTTGACTTCACGCTTCCTACCGGTGCCGAGATCCCCATCGAGCAGCGCGCGCCTTCCGAAGTCACCCAAGTCTTCGGCGTTGCCATCGCCCCTCCCGATACTCCCGTCCAGAATCCCGCGTTCGATGTCACGCCAAATCGATATATTACCGCCATCATCACTGAGCGCGGCGTCGTTCGCCCGCCCTACACCGAAGCCCTCCGCGAGCTCATGCTAACGTGAATTTGTGCTCCGTTTTATCTCCGCTTTCATCGCCGCCGCTGCGTTAATCGCCGCCCCTGGTAACCCGCCACGCCGCGCCCCCGGTTTCTCCATTCCCGATTCGAAGATGATCCAACACGACCTTCAGGATTATCGCGGCAAGTTCGTCATCCTCGACATTATGCAGACTCATTGCCCCCACTGCGCCCAGTTCACCGACGTTCTCGAAAAAGCGGCCGCCAAATACGGTACGCGTGTCGCTATCCTCTCGATAGTTGTACCTCCCGATACGCAAGCGACCGTGCAGGAATACATCACTGCCCACAAGATTACCTTTCCCATCCTCTTCGATTGCGGCCAAGCAGCTGCCTCATACCTCCGCATTACGCCGCAAAACCCCACCATCCAAGTCCCGCATGTTTTCGTGATCAATCGCGAAGGAACTATCGTCGCCGACCACGGCTACGGTGCCGGCACCGAGAAACTCTTCGAAGCCCCAGAATTTTTCGCCGAGATCGACAAACTGATCGCCACCTCCAAATAAAGATCGGCCAAATAACCGGCCACAATCATGCACCGCTGCACCCATTCGCGCCAGATGGTGCCCCTTCTCCCCGAGGCCCTTCATCACGGCTCTCGCCCCCGCCGCCGCCGATCTCTGGCATGAATCCACCTCCTCAGCTCCATACCCACCCCTTCGACATCGAACGCGCCGTCCATCTCGACTATTCCGGCAACCCCGCCATCCGCGCTCTTCAAGAGGAAAGCCTCGCCCACATCGCCGTCCAAGACCTCCTCGAAAGCCGCCTCCGCGCTGACCCCGATCTAGACATCTGTTCGACGTTACCGATCCCGCCGGCAAGCTCCATCATGTCCGACCCGGTGAACTTCGCGACCGCGATGTGAAAGTTGGCCGACACATCCCTCCAACCCACGACAGCATCCCCGAATTCCTGCACCGCTTTTCAGAGATCTATAATCCGGCCGCGCTCCTAGCTATCGAGCCGCGAGTGGTCGCTGCAGCCGCGTCGCATCACCGACTTGCCTGGATTCATCCGTTTTTCGATGGCAACGGCCGCATGACACGTCTCTTCTCGCACGCTTATTTCATCCGCATCGGACTCGACGCTCACGGCCTCTGGACGATCGTCCGCGGCCTCGCCCGCAATCGTGATCGTTACCTTCTGCGAATTTTTCCTCGCTGGCGCGCTTGACCAAATCCGATTCATGACCGGTCTGCTCGATCTGCCCGCCTTCAAACGCAGGATCAAGGCTTACGTGCAGCTCCGCGCCGCTAACAAAGAACTCGCCCCGGACTCGTTCTACATCCTGCGCGACCTGCTGCTCCGCGGAGAAATCCCTCGCGGCGAAATGCCTGTCGAAACGCTGCTGCGCGAAAACCTGATCGGCTCGGGCGCTCCCAAAGGCCCCGTCGCCCTCCGGTTTCCCGTGAAAGTAGCGCCGTACTACTTCCCCGGACTCTATCCCTCCGGCCTGATTGATTAAGCCGCGTCGAAAAAATCGCGCGGAAACACGCTGAACCCAGGCAACAACACTGGCGCCTCCAGTTTTTCATCCGCTTCCACGAACCTCGCCGTCCCTTTCGCCTCGATCACTTCCACCTGCCGCGTCTTCGGATACACCATCCAAACCGTGTGAGTTCCGGCCCGCAGATATTGCTGCACTTTCCGGTTCAGATCCTGAGCTTTATCCGACGGCGAGACAACTTCCACCGCAAGATCGGGCGCGCCTTCAATGTTTCTCTCCTCGTCAATAAGCGACATTCGATCTCGTCGAACGAAGGATACGTCTGGCCCGCGCAGAACGTCGGGGTCGCGACTGAGAAGATATCCAGTGTCCGATGGATAAACTTGCCCCAGAGCGCCGCTTCGGACAAAAGTCTTTAGGTAAGTGAAAATCTCTCCAGCAACACGGTTGTGCCGTGGATTCGGAAACGTCATGCTAACCAGTTCCCCTTCGTCGAGCTCAAACCGCAGCCCCTCTTCCACCGGCATCTGTTCAAACTCGGCCAGCGTTAGCAGCGTCTTCGTCGCCATAGTGTGATTGTACTTCCAGTTCTCGCTCTCCTGGTCTGAGGGATGATGAAGATATGCCAAAACGCTCCAACGAGAAAAAGCTGATCCTGGTCACCGGCGCCACCGGGCATCAGGGCGGCGCCGTAGTCCGGCACCTGCGCGCCAAAGGTTTCGCGGTAAGAGCGCTAACTCGCCACCTCGATAGTCCAGCCGCGCGTCATCTGAGCAATGAGACTGGCGTCGAAGTCGCTCACGGCGATTTCGAAGACAAGTCTTCACTCCTCGCGGCTCTCGAAGACGTCCACGGCGTATTTTCCGTCCAGACCCCTTACGGCAGCAGCGTCGAAGCCGAAGTCCGCCAAGGAATCGCCTTGATCGATGCCGCCCATGCTTCGGAAGTCGATCACTTCATCTACAGCTCCGTCGGCAGCGCCGATCAAAAGACCGGAATTCCCCACTTCGAAAGCAAGTTCCAAATCGAGAGTCATCTCCTGCGGACGGGCATGCACTACACCATCCTGCGCCCTGTCTTCTTCATGGAAAATTGGCTGCACATGAAAGACATGATCGATGGCGGCGTCCTCATGCTGCCGCTCAAGAAAGAAACCATCCTTCAGCAGGTAGCCGTGGATGATATCGCAAATTTTGTTTCTCTCGCTCTTGAGCATCCGGGTAAGTGGAAGGGCAGGGCAGTCGACTTAGCCAGCGACGAACTCTTTATCGATCAAACCGCCCAGACCTTCGGAGCCACCTACTCTGAGATTCCGTGGGAAAACTTCGAGAAGCAAGTCGGCGCGGACATGACCCAAATGTATCGCTGGTTTCAGGATGTCGGTTATCACGCGGACATTACTGCACTGCGTCTGGACTATCCCGACCTAATGAGCCTCGAGCGGTGGAAAAATACTCACTGGCCTGCAAAAGCTCACGCTTAAACAGCCTGCATCCCGCGTGTATCCCGCTTCATCAAATATGGGATGCCCGCCGACAGCCCCGCCTTCTCCGTCCTTGATCTGGCTCTCGTCAAAACCGGCGGCACCGTCGCCGACGCCTTCCGCAACACCCTCGACCTCGCCCAACACGCCGAACGCTGGGGCTATCGCCGCTTCTGGCTCGCCGAGCATCACAACATGCCCGGGATCGCCAGCGCCGCCACGTCCGTTCTCATCGGTTATGTCGCCAGCGGCACGCAAACCATCCGCGTCGGCTCGGGCGGCATCATGCTCCCCAATCACGCCACCATCATGATCGCCGAGCAGTTCGGCACCCTCGAAACTCTCTATCCCGGGCGCATCGATCTCGGTGTCGGCCGCGCCCCCGGCTCCGATGGACTAACCGCTCGCGCCCTCCGTCGCGGCCTCAACGGCACGGAAGAAGACTTTCCCAGGCAGGTGCGCGAACTTCTCGCTTACCTCGCCGCCGCCGATCCCGGACAAGCCCTGCGAGCCGTCCCCGGCGAAGGCACCAACGTCCCCGTGTGGCTGCTCGGCTCCAGCACCTACAGCGCGCAACTCGCCGCCGTAATGGGCCTCCCGTTTGCCTTCGCCGCCCATTTCGCGCCACAGCAGATGATGCAGGCCCTCCATCTCTACCGCCACCATTTCGAGCCTTCGCGGTTCCTCGCCCAGCCCTATGCCATGGTGGGTATCCCACTCATTGCCGCCGAGACCGATGCCGAAGCGCGCCACCTCGCCACGTCCCCGGTGCTCCGTTTCCTGAAATTGATTCGTGGCGAGCAGATCTTCATGCCTCCCCCCGTCGATACTATGGACGGCCTATGGAGTCCGCAGGAGCGCGAGATGGTTGAATCGCGAATGTCGGCCGCAATCGTCGGCGCTCCCGGTACCATCCGACAAAAGCTCGTCGATTTCCTCCGCGACACTGAAGTCGACGAGGTCATGTTCGCCTCCGACGTCTTCCGCCAATCCGACCGTCTGCGCTCCTACGAAATCGCCTCCGAAGTGATGCGCGACCTAACCGCCCCGACCGCTAACTTTTTTCCGCAAACCGCCTGAGAATCACGCGGCCGCCTCCCCAACTATGATGCGCGACAATTCCAGCATCCCTTTGGAAGGCCCAATTGACTAGTCATTCAAAACCGGCGGCCGCCTCCTCCTCGCCTGTGGAAAGCCACCGGAGTGGGACTTTCCCCAACGCTAATAGGGTCACCTTCCGCGTCGCTCCAAATACTGAGCGGCTCCGTCGACCCCAAGCTAAAATCGGCGCGACGGATGACGTCTTCCATCTCTCCGGCAAACCTTGAATCCGTCGTCCTCGCCAAACAGCTTGGCTTTTTGAAGCCGTGCAAGATGCTGCCCTTAAAGATCCCGCTGCGGAAAGCCTGGGTGGCCGCCTGATGCACACCCTCCCCGCCGCTCACCCGTCATCCGGCGAATTTTCTCCAGCGGACCGCCCGATCACGGCTGGCCCGGCCGCCTCAGCGCTAACTTACAGGAACTACAAAGTTTGAAACGAAGGAAACGAACCACGGGACATTTTCTAAAGGCCCTGCACCCGGAAATTTCGGACATAGAAAGACTCGTGCTGCGTCGGCAGCCACGCTTGACACCGTAAATCGTTCATGAAATGGTTAATCGTGCTTACTTTCAGTTTGTCTGAACGCCTCGACGGAGGAATGATGATAATGTTTCAACGGGCCGCATTCGTTGCATTGTTGCTGGCAACAGCTCCTGCCTTATTTGCTCAGGCGAATACCGGGACCATACTGGGCACTGTCACCGACAACAGTGGCGCGGCCGTCCCTAACTGCAAAATCGTCGTCCGGAACACCGGAACCGACGTGCCGAAGGAGGTGAGCACCGACGTTAGCGGCAACTATCGGGTGACTTATCTTATTCCCGGAACCTATGAAGTCTCCGCGGAATCACCCAATTTCAAACGTGCCATTCAGTCTGGGTTAACACTGGATGTCGATCAGAAGGCGCTGGTGAGTTTTACGCTTGAAATCGGCACTGTCAGCGAACGAATGGAAGTGGCGGCGACGGCGCCTCTTATTCAGACGCAATCGGTTGAGCAGAGCCAGGTAATCACCGAGAAGCAGATGAAGGAGCTTCCCATTAACGTTCGCGACTTTGCCCAGTTTGCGAGCCTTCAGGCCGGTACGGTGATCGGAACCGGCGGTCTCGGCAACGGTTTTGGAGGCGATAATCCGCAGGCGACCGGCGGTGCAATCAACGTCAACGGTCTGGGTCAGGACGCAAACAACTGGCAACTGGATGGCGTCAGCAATAACGAAGCCTTCTTTAGCATCATCACGGTGAACCCGTCGCTCGATGCGCTGCAGGAAGTGAAGGTCACGACGAACAACTACTCGGCGGAATTTGGGCGGGCTGGCGGAGCCAACGTGCAGGCGCAGATCAAATCTGGCACGAACCAGTTTCACGGGGGTGCCTTCGAATATCTTCGCAACAACGTTCTCGATGCCAATAGCTTTTTCAATAACGCCAGTGGTGCACAGAAGAATCCGTTCCGGCAAAATCAGTTCGGCGGATTTCTGGGCGGTCCTATTAAGCGCGATAAGACGTTTTTCTTCGTGGATACCGAACTGCTCCGCCGGCGCGAGACAAGCAGCGGAATTATCACGATTCCGACACCGCTACAACGCCAGGGAATCTTCACCGAAGGAGGTCAGCCGACGATCTACGATCCCCTCACCCACCTGACTTTCGCCAACAACACCATACCGGCGAGTGCGATCAATCCGGCTGCGGCGAAAATCCTGGCCCTCCTGCCTCAGCCCAATATTCCCAATGCGGGTATCGTGAACAACTTTATTGGAACCAGTAACCTCGCTCACAACCGTTCCACTTTCGACGTAAAAGTGGACCAGAATTTCAGCGAGAAAGATCAATTCTTTGCCCGCTACAGCTTCCTTGTTACGACGCTCGATACACCTCCCTACCTGGGCACGCTTCTAAACGGCGACCCTTTCGCGAACACGGCTTACACTCGCAACCAGAACGGCGTTGTGAGCGAAGTTCATACGTTTTCTTCCAGTACGATCAACGAGGCACGCGTGGGCATCAACCGCGTGCGGACGGATTGGGACGCGTTCGGAGCAACGCGAAACACGGCGCAGGAAGTGGGAATCCCGGGAATCAACGATTTCTGCGGATTCTGCGGTGGGCTGCCTCGGATCAATATCTCCGGCGAATCGGTGATCGGACACACTCCGTTTGCCCCCACCCGGCGCCATGACACAATCTGGCAGTTCGTTGATAACGTAACCTTGACGCGGGGACACCACACCATCAAAGCCGGGGCCGACTTACAAATTATTCAGGCGAACCTGTTCCAGACCGCGAACCCGGTAGGCGAATTTGACTTTGATAAGAACCTGACGAGCAACCAGGGTCAAGGCGGAAGCGGCATGGCGAGTTTTCTCACTGGCTACTATTCGTTCGCCGGTCGAGCCGCGCTCCAGATTACTCCCGCAGCCCGCAAGAAGGATTTATTCTTCTTCGTGCAAGACGACTATCGCTTGAAGCCGAATCTGACCCTAAACCTTGGCGTCCGCTACGAAATCTAC
>JANYJA010000118.1 GCA_025358575.1 Terriglobia bacterium | reverse complement strand
GTAGCGTGAAAATGCGCCGCCATCCGCGAGCGGCTCACTTCGGAGGATATTCATCGCGCGCTATCCGGGGGAAAACGCCGCAACCGCGGACTTCAGCGCGGACGTTCGATAGAACTCTCGCGAGGCCTGACAGGCTAGAGTTTCTGAGCCCGGCAGCCCTCGCGAGAGTTCTATCGAACGTCTGCGCTGAAGTCCGCGGTTGCGGCGTTTTCCCCCGGATAGCGCGCGATGAATATCCTCCGAAGTGAGCCGCTCGCGGATGGCGGCGCATTTTCACGCTACTTCCGCCTCATGGCATAGGCGAAGAAGGTAGCGCACCGAGCTGGGTCATCAGGCCGAGAGTGTCCATAATGATGCGAGTGTCTTTGATACGCCCGTTCTCGATGCGATCAATAACAATACCCCAGACGCGCACATGCCGGTCTGTTGCTGCAATCCCTAGGAACTCACCCTTGTGGGTACCGGTCCATTCAAAGCGGCTGGCGACCTTATCGCCTTCCGTAATTTGCTCCTGGATGGAGAAGACGATGTCGGGAAAGCCCCGGCGCATAGCGCGAAGGATATCCTTTAAACCTTCAAGCCCAGGACCCTGTCCAGGCAGTGGAACCTGCTCAACAACATCTTCCCAGACATACTGTGCTGCCGAGTCGATTTTCCCCTCGGTGATGACTTCATCTACAAAGCGGCGGACGATCGCGGCATTGTCTTGCGCCATTCCGTTCTCCTCTGATTTCATGCTCGGATGTGGCCTATCAGCGCTTCTTTACCAGCAGCAAGGTGAGGTATTCCTGAACGATCTGTTCCGTCTTGATGGCCGGTAGCGTTAGAAAGATCTTCTCGGCGGCTTTCGCCTGGCGTAGTGCATCGACAGGATCTAAAGGCTTGGTTAGGTTGTAATCTGCAAAATGGCGATCTTCCTGTAACTGACTGAATCCCTGCGCAATTTCTCTGAGGTCTTTGACAACCTGAAGGTTCTCGTTAGTGTACGGAAACTCTCGTCCGTCCAGAATCCTGTTGGAAGTCGTTTTCATTAAGCCGTGGTCGTAGGCGCGTCCTAAAATGGTTCGCAGTCCGCTGTTATCCCAGTGCTCGGTTGCTTCAAAAATGACCAAATGGAAAACGGCGTAGTATGCAGCTGAAACGGCCCTGCGCAATGTTAGCTGTGATTGCGGCTGGGCGTGAACTAAAGCCAGCGCGTGGGCCAAAAGGTCATCATGAAGGGCCATGCGTCAGATCCAGTCGGGATCAGGCCGCGTTTGCTGCTCAGAGTAGCTTCTGAAGTTGAAGTAGGGACGCAGTCCCCAATTCTCTAAAGGACGGATTTCGTCAAACAGAATTGTTGCCACGCGTCCCGTGACATCAGCTATAACGTTCTCGGCGGTCGCCCAGTCGAATAGCGTTATCCGAAAGAAGATCGACGCCGCTCCAGTCGAGTCCTCTCCGATCCTGTATGCGACGTGGACCACCTCGGCTCCAAGACTGGTCTTGGCTCGTTCAATGTGCGTGGCGAGCTCGCCTTGATGGACCAATGCCGTTGGGATATACACGCCTTCATTATCACGCGTATGGTGCGGTTTGGGGTCGGTCATAGCGTCTTCACTCGCGGTGCCAGTTGGTCCAGTTCGATATGGCTGCTCCGGCCAGTCACGCGCCACTCGGAAGTTGAGCTGCTACCGCCATCCGTCTAAGGCTCCACGTGCAAAGTCCCACTACCGGAAAGTGACATAAATCCTGCCTAGTCGCCCTGCCTTTATGAAGCTCAGTGCGCTCCGTCCTCTCCCATCCCGCGTAGCCACAAACATGTGAAATCAATCCAGCCCGCAACCTCTACCAATCGAACTGATCGATATTCGCCTTATTAAAAATAAACGGCGCCCCGAGCCGCACCTGCGTGCCTTCGATCTGGATCCGTCCCAGTCTCCCCGCCTCCATGCTGGCCGCGCCCGCCTTGAGCGTCCCCCGGCTGAGCGAGTCCGCAACCGTCACCGCAAGGTAGCCCAGATCCCGCGTATTCCACAGCACAACGGATTGCACCACGCCCGAGTGCACATAAGGCTTGCACAGATTCGGCAGCGAGAGCCCGATCACTTTCACGTCCGTGCGCTCCGATTGCCGCACCGCTTCAGCGATGCCCGGCACGGCCGGTGCCGCGACGCCCATCACGAGCTTCACTTGCGGATAAACCTTCAGCAGCGTCTGCGTTTCCTGGAACGCGCGATCGCGGTCGCCATCACTCGGGCGAATGGCGACCAGGTGCAGTTCTGGATATTTCTGTGCCAGCCGCTGCTTGATGAACCCGATCCATTCATTCTGGTTGGCGGCACTGAGCGACGCCGTTACGATCGCGAAATCCCCGCGGCCGCCCAGCAGACGAGCGGCCTCGTCCGTCAGCGTTTCGCCGATCCCTTGCGGCGTCGCTTGATTAATGAAGAAATCGCGCGCCTCGGGCTCGGCATCGGCGTCCCATGTAATCACGCGAATACCGCGCGCGCGTGCCTTGCGCAACACCGTGGAAATCGCCGCTCGATTCTCCACGCTGACGGCGATGACATCCACGCCGCGCGAAATCCATCCTTCCACAACCTCATTTTGCTTGGCCGCATCCAGATCCGTTGGCCCGTCCCAAATAAGCTCGTCGCCATGCTCCCGCGCCGCTTCCTCAGCGCCCAGTCGGCAGCTTACGAAGTACGGGTCGCCCTTTGCCTTGGGCATCATCCCGATCACGGGCGCATGCGGCGAAGTCACGCTTGCGGCCAGCGTCTGGCCCCCGCGCAAGCTTCGCGCCAAGTACCAGTTGCTGCCGCAGATCAGCAGCGCCGACGCCACAATAACGGCGCTCAAGACGGCCACTTGGGAGTTCTTCACCGTTGTCTCTTCGGAACCGGTGGCGGGCGTAGCGCGCGAGCGGGTTGCATAATAGCGGTCGATGCTCATTGTAGCGATGAGCAGGCCCCCGGTGAGAATGCCTGAAAGTTCCCCCGGCAGCGCGGCCAGGCGCAAGCCGTTCTGCAAAACGCTGATCGCGAACAGCCCTAATAGCGTTCCCGGTATGGTGCCGCGCCCCCCGAAAATCGACGTGCCGCCCAGGACCACCGCGGTGATAGCCATCAGCTCGTAGCCTGTGCCGGCGTCGGATTTCGCTTGTCCCAGATGCGCCACGTAGATGATAGCTGCGGCGCTGGCTGACATTCCCGCCAGCACATAGAGCAGGCCCAGCCGTCGCGCCACCGGTATGCCCGCGTATCTCGCTCCCTCCGGCGAAAAGCCAATCGCATGGAACGTGCGTCCATAAACCGTGCGATGCAGCAACAGGAACCAGGCGACCGCGCCTGCGGCGAACAGCAATAGCTGAGGGGGAAGAAATCCGAATAAGTAACCTTGCCCGAGGTACAAGAAGGTTGCCGGAAACCCGGAATAGCTCGTAATTCCCGAGGTGAGTCCATGCGCCATACCTCGAAAGAGCGAATAGGTCCCCAGGGTGACGATGAGCGGCGGTGTTCGCAGACGCGTAATCAGCACAGCATTGATAGAGCCGCCTAGCATTCCAGTTGCGAGGGCCATCAATGCGGCCGTAAATATCGGCAGATGCGCATCGCGCCACAGTGCACCGAAGATTACCGCCGCCAGACCCATCATGGAACCCACCGATAAATCGATCCCGCCAGCGATAATGATCGGAGTCAACGCCAGCGCGAGCAGGCCAAGTTCCACGGCCAGACGCGTGATCTCGAATGTGTTCGCGACGGTCGCGAAGTTCGGGGCAATTGCCGCAAAGATCGCGAGTTCCAATAGCAGGATGATCGCGAGGATTCGTTCCGTGCGCATCAAGTCCGCTTCCGAGCGGCCATCGTGGTCGTAGCCGCAACCAGGATGATCGCGCCTTGAATCGCCTGCTCCCAATACGCATTTACGCCGAGGAACGTGAGCATCGGCCCGATGACCGCGAGCAGCGCGACGCCCAGCACGCTGCCGCCGAGCGAGCCGCGCCCGCCGGTAATGGATGTCCCGCCCACCACCACCGCCGCAATGGCCTTCAACTCAAGACCCGCGCCGGCGTTGCCTGGAACTTCCGGGAAGCGGACGGCATTGAGCAGTGCCGCCAGCGCAGTCAGCGCGCCCATGAATGCGAATACCCAGAACACCACGCGCACCGTGGGTATGCCCGCGAGGCGGGCCGATTCGGCATCCGAGCCCGTGGCGAAAATCATGCGTCCCGCCATCAGATAGCGCGCGCCATACACGCAGCCCGCCAGAATTGCGCCCGTCACTAACGACAGCATCCACTCGCCGCCGCGCTGCGAAAGTCCGAACCACTGGAAGCTCTGCGGCAAATCCTGCACCCATTTTCCGCCCGTCGCCCAACGCAGCGAATCGCGCAGCACCGCCATTGCGGCCAGCGTCACCACAATGGATGGCAAACGCAAATGAGCCACTAGCAATCCGTTCAGTGAACCTAACGCCGCCCCGGCGCCCAGCAGCAGGATCACCAGCAGCCACGCCGGGCATCCCGCTTTCGCCAACATCCCAGCCAGCACGCTGCACACGCCAAACTGCGCGCCGATGGAAATGTCGATTTGGCCCAGCACGATGACCAACGTCATCCCCATCGCCACGATGAGCACCGCGAGATTCGCCAGCAGAATATCGCGGAGATTGGCGGCGGAGAAAAATGTGGGCGCCGCGATGGCGGCGAACGCCAGCAGCGACACCAGCGCCCCAAGCACCGCAAAGTCACGTTTCAAGCCGCTGCGTCCTTGCCCAGCGCAATCTCCAAAATGTTCTGCTGTGTGGCATCCACGCGATCCAGGATTACGGCAATCGTCCCCTGCCGCATCACCGCCACGCGGTCGCTCATCCCCAAAATCTCCGGCAAATCGGAAGAGATCAGCAGAATCGCCAGACCGCCAGCCGCCAAGTCCGCGATGAGACGGTGGATCTCCGCTTTCGCACCCACGTCGATTCCCTGCGTCGGCTCGTCAAGAATCAGGATGGAGGGATTCGTTGCCAGCCATCGCGCCAGCGAAACTTTCTGTTGATTGCCGCCCGACAAAGTTTCCACGGGCGCTAAAACCGAATCGGCCTTCGTCGAAAAGCGCTCTCTCCATTTCTCCGCGACTGCGCGTTCCCGTCCGAATTGCAAGAAACCGCGCCGCGACACTCCCCGCAAACTGGCCAGCGTGGTGTTCGCCGCAATCGACATGGGAAGAACCACGCCATGTCGGCGTCGGTCCTCGGGAACCAGTCCCACGCCCAGCGCGATGGCTTGCGCCGGGTTTCGAATTTTCACCCCGGCCCCGCGAACCCGAATCTCCCCGGCATCCGACGGATTCAACCCGAACAGCATCTGAGCCAGTTCGGTGCGCTTCGAGCCCACCAATCCCGAAATCCCGAGAATCTCGCCCGCCCGAAGCTGAAAGCTCACGTTGTGAACGCCCGTCGCGCGGCATCCCGCATCCGCCGACTCCAGCACCACGTCGCCCCTCTTCGCCGAACGCGCCGGATACACCGCCGTCAATGCGCGACCGACCATCAGGCGGACTAGCTCGGCCTCATCTAAACCCTGCATCGCGCGCGTGACCACGTGCTGGCCGTCGCGCAGCACGGTGATGCGATCCGCCAGCGCGAACAGCTCCGGAAGCCGGTGCGAAATGTAGATGACCCCGACCCCCTTCGCTTTCATCGCCCCAACGATGCGAAACAGATTTTGCGCCTCGCGTTCCGTAAGCGCCGCCGTCGGCTCATCCAGAATCAGCACACGCGCGCCGGCCCCCAGTGCCTTCGCAATTTCGACAAGCTGTTGCCGCGCCAAGCTCAGGCTTGCCACTATTTCATCCGGCGAGAGGTCCGCTTCGATCTCTGCTAGTAACTGGCGCGCGCGCGTCCGCCGCCCCGCCCAATCAATCCGCCGCCAAGCCTCGGGCGCTTCGTCGAACAGCGCGATATTTTCCGCTACCGTCAGTTCCGGAAAGAGCGCCGGCTGTTGATAAATCGCCGCGATGCCAAGCGCGCGGGCACGGTGCGGTGTATTCTGCTCCACCAGCTTGTCGTTCAAATGCATCGTGCCGGAGTCCGGCGCCACCGCGCCAGTCAGAATCTTGACCAGTGTCGACTTGCCCGCGCCGTTCTCCCCCGCCAGCGCATGAACCTCGCCCGCAACAAGATTGAAATCGATTCCCTGTAACGCGCGCACGCCGGCATAGTTTTTCGAGATAGACCGGAGTGTCAGCAAGCCGCCAGCTTATTCACGCCCTATTTGCCCGATGTGTTGTTCACCACGCGCGCCGTGGTGAAAAGAGTTTGAGTGTTCTGGCCGCCGATCGAAAATCGCATGGAAATATCGTCCGACGCCGGCGCGTAGACCACAAAGCCCGTGGCGAGCTGAACCTCGTCGAGACTAATTGATCGCTCTCCGCTGCCATCTTGAATCAAGAGCAAGCCGTGTTTTGCGCCGCGAAGGGCCGCCTGGTCCCAGCTAATCCGCAAACTGTTCCCTTGGACCGCGACGGCTAAGCCGAGGTTCGGCAAAGGGGTCGGCCGCCACTGCAAAGCTGCCCAGGTTAGCGCCAGCAAAATGACCATCGCCGCCGCCGCGAGAAGGTAAGGTCTCAGATTTTGTCCCCGTCGGGAAAACTTCGTAACTGGGGAAATCACCTCTAAGGCCGTGCGCTTTGGCTGCTCCGCCGTCGGACGCGCGGTCACCGCCTCGGTCGGAAAATCGAAAGACGGATGAGCTACCCAGTCGGCCGGCCCCGATTCGAAGAGAAATAAGCCGCCGCGGCAAAGCCCGCTCATCAACGGCCGAACCGAGATGAAAATTGGCACTTCGGGAAGAAGATCGTTGAGAACGGCCCGGTCCTGGCTATCCGGCGCCCCCGTCGTCCCGATAGCGCTCCGCCAGTACCCGATGACGCGGACCGGTCCCGCGGCAAGCTTGTTTACGGTTTCCCGCCACCGTTCCACATCATGGCTCGTTAGCTTATAGGCGGGTCCGTAAAAGTGTTCACAGGGAATAATCTTGAAATCGTCGATGTTCGTCGATGCCCCGCAAGACGATGCCAGCAAAATTCCGCCGATCTCCATCCCGCCCCGAGGGCCAAACTGAAGCGCCTTCACCGACTCCACGGCGATTTGATGGGCGATGTCGTCGGAAAGTTCAATTGATGTCGGCGCCTTAAGCCGAAGACTGCTGCCAAGCTTGCCCATGCTATGTGTGGTACGAAAGCACCCCATTTAGTTTACGCGAGCCGATACAATATTTATTGACGCCTCTTTATATACGCGTGCACGCGCGCGACACCGTCGCCATCATCGTCCATCCTGACGGCGTTGCCTCCGGCGACAATCTGGGCGACGGAATCACGGCACGCGAGCGGATACCCCAAGCCCACAAGATCGCCTTGCGCGAAATCCAGCCGGGCGATCCGGTGCTGCGCTACGGACAGATCATCGGCCACGCCAATCGCGCCGTTCCGGCCGGCTCGTGGGTGCGTGAAGAGATGCTCGTCATGCCCGCGGCTCCTCCGCTCGACGCGCTGTCGCTAGCGACCGAAATTCCCGTCCCTGAGCGCGCCCTCGAAGGTTATACCTTCGAGGGATATCGCAATCCGGATGGCAGCGCGGGCACCAAGAACATTCTCGGCATCACCACCACCGTTCAGTGCGTCGCACCCACCGTGGATTATGCCGTGCGCCGCATTAAGACCGAACTGCTGCCGCGCTTTCCGAACGTTGACGACGTCGTCGCGATCACCCATTCCTACGGATGCGGCGTTGCCATCGAAGCCCCTGGCGCTGCCATTCCAATCCGCACCCTGAAACACATAAGCCTCCATTCCAACATCGGAACCCGGCCCCTCATCGTGAGCCTCGGATGCGAAAAACTTCAGCCAGCGAGGCTCTTCGCGGGGGAAATGCCAGGCGGATTGCCGATCTTCGGAGAAGATAACGTAATTCGCTTGCAGGATTACCGCGGATTCGCCGAAACGGTTGCCGTGATTCTGCGTGCCGCGGAGAAGCGGCTCGAACTTCTCGATCGGCGTCGCCGTGAGTCTGTATCGGCGGCAAGTCTCGTCGTCGGTCTGCAATGCGGAGGCAGCGACGCTTTCTCCGGCGTCACTTGCAACCCGGCCGTGGGCTACGCGGCCGACCTGCTAGTCCGCGCCGGTGCCACTGTCTTGTTTTCCGAAGTCACCGAGGTCCGCGACGCCATCCACCTGCTTACGCCTCGCGCTGCCAACCAAGATGTGGCCCGCGCCCTCATTCGCGAAATGCGCTGGTATGACGAATATTTGGCGCTGGGAAAAGCCGACCGCAGCGCCAACACCACGCCCGGCAATAAACGCGGCGGCCTCTCCAACATCGTCGAAAAGGCGCTGGGCTCGGTGGTCAAGGCCGGCAGTTCCGCCATCCGAGCCGTGGCTACCCACGGCGAACGCGTCACCTCCAAAGGGCTAGTCTTCGCCGCCACCCCAGCCAGCGATTTTATTTGCGGCACCCAGCAGCTTGCGTCGATGAACATGCACGTCTTCACCACCGGCGAAGGGACACCGTATGGCCTGGCTCTGGTGCCCGTGATCAAAATTTCGTCGCGCACGGCGCTGGCCGAGAAGTGGCCCGACCTCATCGATATCGACGCGGGGCGTATCGCCACCGGTCACGCCGGCATTCAAGACGTCGGCTGGGAAATCTTCCGGTTCATTCTGGAAGTCGCCAGCGGTCGCAAGCAAACCTGGGCTGAACATTGGGGTCTTCAGAACGCGCTCTCCCCTTTTAATCCCGGCCCCGTAACTTGACTCTGGCCGCGCGCGTCGCGATTGTTGAATAATCATTTAGGCGGAGCCACATAAATGAGCACAGAGTCCGAGGTCCTGCGGTCCCAGAGTATGTCGGAGGCAATTCCCCAATCTCCGCCTCCCGTCGTCCCCTTTCGGCCCTACATCCCGGCCAGCGTCACACTGCGCGAGTTAACCCCGCTGCCCCTCATCATTGGCACGCTCCTGGGCATCGTTTTCGGCGCATCGTCGTTGTATCTCGTCCTCAAGGTCGGGTTAACCGTGAGCGCGTCAATCCCGGTCGCCGTGATTTCGATCACGCTCTTCCGGCTCCTCTCCAAACTCGGCCTCCGCAACGCCACCATTCTGGAAAATAACATTGTGCAAACGGCGGGTTCGGCCGGCGAATCCATTGCCTTCGGCGTCGGCGTCACCATGCCCGCGATCATGATTCTCGGGTTCGATCTCCAGATCGCCAACGTCATGATGGTCGCGATCATGGGCGGCCTGTTGGGAATTCTCATGATGATCCCGCTGCGCCGCGCCATG
>JANYJA010000109.1 GCA_025358575.1 Terriglobia bacterium | reverse complement strand
GGCGAAACGTCGTCAGCGGAAGATGACGCATCAACTGCGCAAACACGAGCTGGCCTTGATGCATCGAGCGACTCCGCGGCGGGGACCGCGGTCACGGTGCGCGAGGCCGAATCGATGTTCAAATCGAGACCAAGAAAATATGGCGCTTTCTGTACCATGTTCAATAACTTAAACGCGTCGTCCCGTTCAACGTTGGGACACTACTGAGCGGTCATGACTATCCATTGATACGAGGGCAATCCTAAGGTCGCGGCATTTTTATGTTCAATCAGTCCGGCGTGGCCACATATTCATTGCATCCGTCCATGCAGTCGATCAAAGTGCCACGAACGACGCAACGTGATGGGGGACGGATGTACCAGAAAATCTGCTTCCGCGGCTTGCTGATCATCGCCGCCTGTCTATGCGCGTCAACCGCAGCGATGGCGGCCGTAACCGTGGTGTATCCGACTGGGCAGTGGCCCGATGACGTCAGCAACGTCCAGGCGGCTGTGGATGCTGGCGGCCAGGTACTCCTCAAGGCGGTCAATCGCGCTGGTGCCGCCACCGCATTTAACTTTGGTACGCCTGAATATCTTCCGGGTCGTCGCGTGATCCTGGACACGGCCGTGGATCTCACGGGTGAACAACGCGGGCAGGTGCGTACGACCATTCGCGGTGGTCTGGCACCAGTGCGCGGGATTGCGCCCGTGCGCCGCGCGTTACGCAACCTCGATTTCGTTGGCAATCTGCTGGCCGCGATCGAGGTATTTGGGTCGGCAGACCGGCTGGAGATATCCGGTGTGCACGTGCGCGGAACCATTCCGCTGCCAGGCCAACCGGGAGGATTCCCGCTCTCGCAGGTGCAGGGAATATTCATCAGCGGTTATAGCACCGGCAACGTATCGGGCGCGATCGTGCTGCACGACAACCAGATCGATCTCTCGAATGTTTCAGCCGATTTCCAGTGGGCGGTGCAGCTCGACACGGTTTATGGAACTGTTCAGATCCATTCCAACAGTATTCTCATCGGCCAGGCTCCGGGAGGCTCACGGGATTCCGAGGCGCTGGCACTGGTGCGTTGCCATGGCTCGGTTAGTGTCACGGGCAACAGCATCGACATCGGCGTAAACGCTTACGTAGGCATCAATGGCTATGGCGGGCCGGACGCGAACTTCCGTATCTCTGAAAACTTCCTCCGCGTCGCCGGCCCGTATGCCGACGGCATCGACATGATTGGAGTATCCACGGGCGCAAGTGCAAACGGTGGAGTGGCGCAAGGCGAGGTATCAGACAATATCATCTTGCTGCAGAATGCCTGGAGCGGTATCAGCCTCTACGGCCTGGTGAGCGGCGTGCGCGTGAACGACAACACTATTGAAGGTCAGGCCTACTACGGCATCGGAGCCTCGTATTTCATCGGGAATGACCAGGTGACTGCCAATCGCTTCCACGACAACAATGTGCGTGCACTTGCAACTACGTTGGCTGACGTGTTTCTCGACGGCAACACTTCCGCCAACGTGGTGCGGGATTCCTGCCGGACCTTCCTCGATCTGGGAACCGGCAATAGCGTCAAGTGCGAACAGTAGCGCGCCGATGAACGACGCGAGTGCGCCGAGCAGGTAACCCGCGCCTTGCTTTGCTGCGGACCATCCTGAGTCGCCGTTGGCGCCGGACATTCGGTAGACGCCAGCAGCGAAGCCGGCCTGTATCTGCTTGCAAAAAATGGCCGGCCCCCAACGTCACCTGCAGCTTGCCACTGAATTCCCCGCCGTAACGCCCGGTTCAGCTCCGCCTAGGCCCTCTCTTCCGCAGCTGACTCCGCGGCTTTGAAGGGCACTCCGCACCCTCCAATCCCGCAATACCCGTTCGGATTCTTAGCCAGATATTGCTGGTGATAGTGCGCCCCGAGATTGAAAATCCTTCGGAAACCCGGCGATTACCGGCGCAGCAGGCTTCTACCGGTCGACTTTTAGTCGAACTCGACATCATTCCACCGGTATAGCAGCAGCGCCCCCCTTCTCTTGGCACGCAGAGAAGAGGCCGGATCCGGCCCAAACCGGAACTTCAGTTCATCGCAGCGGATGCTCCTAAGCGGCCGCTCGAATCAACATCAAGGGTCTGGGGAACGCCGAGTCGATCGAATCGGCCCCGCTTGCATGCCGCCAAGCCGTGTGATTTACTGAACCGAATGGTTCAGTATACCACGGCCCGCTTAGATGCCTCGTTCGCCGCCCTCTCGGACGCCACCCGACGCGGCATTCTGGAGCAACTCGGGCCCGCGGACGCTTCGATCACGGCCCTTGCCGAGAGGTTCCACATGACCCTTACGGGCATGAGGAAACATGTAGGGGTGCTGGAGCACGCGGGGCTCGTCACCACGGTGAAAGTCGGGCGCGTGCGGACCTGCAAGCTCGGCCTGAGCGGACTGCAAGAAGAGGCAGCATGGATCGAGAGATATCGCCAACTCTGGGCCGCGCGCTTCGACGAGTTGGACAATGTTGTCGAGGAAATGAAACGGAAGGAGAATGCAAATGGACGTTAACAGAGAGAATGAGACCAGCGTGGAGCGGAAGTCCGAGTGCGAACTCGTCGTCACACGCACCGTCAACGCGCC
>JANYJA010000101.1 GCA_025358575.1 Terriglobia bacterium | reverse complement strand
GCGGCCGCGCTTGGCGCTGGCGGACGCCTTCCTTGTGAATCATCCCCGATCGTGGCTCATAGCCGACGTCTATGAGATCACTTGCAAAGCGTCAATCGACCTGGGCGATTTCCGTCGCGCGCTGGCCGACGGTCGCACGTCATCACGCATTTTTCCGGAGAACGCGCTGCTGTTGGTGCCTCTTGCCAATTTGGAGGTTCAAGAGGGGCTTCTCGATGCAGCCAAGCGCGATGCGAGCGACGCGCTATTTTATCTGGCAGCATTCGCCGGATCATCCGCTATTTCTCCGCTCGATTGGCGCGATTTGAAGCAGAAGCTGCAGCAATCCAGTCATTTCGTTTTGGGGCGCGTTGCCGTGACACAAGGGTTGCGATCGAAGAATCCCCTGCGTGCCCGGCTATTGGCGGTATCGGAATCGGAGCTAGGGCTCGCCGGTCCGGCGGAGAATCCGGAAGCGGCTTACCTGTTAGGCATCGTGAAGTTGGCGCGAGGGCAGCCGGCAGAGGCGGCACCCCAGTTCGCGGTGGCTTCCCGTCGCGATCAACCGGTAATCCGCGCTAAGGCTCTCGACCAACTACGCGGGCTGTATCAAGCTCAGCCAGAACCCAAAGCCACTTTCGAAAGCTGGGCCTCCGCGATTCCGCCGCCAGCAACCCTCGTGCTTCCCATCGCGCCTGTTTCCTCTAAGGCTGGCGGCGAGTATGCGGGGTCCGCGGCTTGTCAGCCTTGCCACAGCGCGGTGTATGACTCGTGGCAACAGACCGGGATGGCGCGAATGTTCCGCGCCTACGCACCCGATCGGCTTATCGCCGATTTTCAGGCCGGCGCCGTGATACACGACGATTCGGGCCATTCGAGTGTCCGGCTGGGATGGGATCGGCGCCCTTACTTTGAGTTTTCTAATTTCGATGGACTGCCCAAGCGATACTCCGTGGACTACATCATCGGCTCGAAGTGGCAGCAAGCCTATGCCACGCAACTCAAAGATGGACGCATTCAGGTATTTCCCATCCAGTACAGCGCTCTCGCCAAGACTTGGCTGAACTACTGGAAACAAATCGATCCGCCGGGCAGCGAACGCGCTGACATCGGCCGCTTCAATAATCTTTCCGCCGCTACGAATTATCAAAGCAACTGCGCGATCTGCCATACCAGCCAGTTGCGCGCGAGTGGCGACCTGGGGCCGCAGTTCGAGCGCGCCACTTTCCGCGAGCCTGGAGTGGATTGCGAGATGTGCCACGGTCCCTCGTCCGGGCATGTTGCAGTGATGAAAGAAGGCCGCGCGGGTGGGGCTGATGCGGCCGATTCTCCCGTTCATTTTGCGAAGGTGGACCACGTGACTGGCACGAAAATTTGCGCGCAGTGTCACCGGCAGTCGGCATTGCGGGACGCGGGTTCTCATGGAGAAATGAATTACTCTCCCGAGGGGAAGTTCTTCACCGACTTTCCAAGCCGGCCCTACAACGAATTTTCGCGCAAGGCCTTTTATAAAGATGGGCGTTTCCGGGAAACCACCTTTATCTCCGAGGCGTTCACACGTTCCAAGTGCTTCCGCAATGGACAAGCGCAGTGCGCGAGTTGCCACAATCCGCATCCCGCCGATGCTTCGCATAATCCGGTTTCGCTGAAATTCCAAGGCGATCCGGACCGTATGTGTCTCCAGTGCCATTCCGAAGTTCAGAACCGGATCGAGGCTCATACCCACCACGCCCTGGCCTCCGCCGGGAGCCGCTGCGTTTCCTGCCACATGCCGAAGATCATGAACAGCCTTTTGTTTAAGGCCGCGTCACACCAGATCGATGACATACCCCGCCCGGAAATGACCGAGCGGTTCGGACAAACGGAAAGCCCGCTTGCCTGCTTGGTTTGCCATTCGGACCGAAGCGTTCAATGGGCCGGCGAGCGGCTGCAACGTTGGTGAGAATTGCCAAGGCTCGGCTCTGTCTCGACCGGTGATATCATCGCCCGATGAACGCACTTGTCCGCCAACGCAGGGGCCGCCTTTCAACTGGATTCGCGGCGCAATCCGCCACGGCCGCTTCGAACGCTTCGGCATTGGACATCGCCGAGATCGTGCCCTTTCCAGTGCGCGAACCCGTATCGGGCAGCCGCTACTCTCTGCTCAGGGTGAAGACACGTTCCGGACTTACCGGGTGGGGCGAGTGCGTTTCGATAAGCAATGACGAGCTGAAACTGCTGGACTCCGTATGGAGGGGCAGGCCAGCCAACCATTATGCCGCCATCGACGCGTCCACCCCTGTAGGCGGAGCGCTGGACATGGCTTTACTCGACATTCTCGGGAAAGCCTGTCACGCTCCCGTGTATCGATTGCTTGGCGGGCCCACCAGAGGCAAAGTTCGCGGCTTTGGTGGCGGGGATTTTCCGATCGTTACGGTGAATGTTCCCGCTCCGCTGTCACGCAATCAGGGCAAGACATATCAGAACCAGATTGCCGCCTTGGTGGCAGCGGTTCCGGCTTCCTCCGATTTTGTGCTTAGCGGCAACGGCTTGCCTACGGCGGGGGATGCGGCATCTGTGGCGGCTACGGTGGAAGCTAACCACCCCCTCTGGTTCGATGAGCCCTGCAGCCACTCAAACCTGGAAACGGTTAGAAAAATTTCCGGTGAAATCGTGGTGCCGCTTGGATTCGGCAAAGGTGTGCGCGACGTGGGCGTATTCCAGGCGCTGCTTCGCGAAGGCCTGATCGATGTGGTGAGACCGGAACTGGCTTTCTTTGGCATCACCGGCGTCAGGCGAATCGCGGCCCTGGCCGAGACATACTATGTCGCGGTGGCGCCGCGTCACGATGGTGGCCCGGTGGGCACGGCTGCGGCCATCCACCTCGCGGCCAGCATACCCAACTTCTTTGTGCAGCACGTTCCGGTTCCATCCAACTCGGAAGATCGGGCGATGCGCGCGGCCCTGTGTTCGCCGAATGTCGAGACGGAGCGTGATGGTTTCCTGGTTCTGCCCACGGGTCCGGGTCTAGGCATCACCGTCAATGAATCGGCTTTGGAGAAATATCGTGCTGCGTAGAAACTTTCTGGCTCTCGGTTCCACGGGTATAGCAACGGGTATCGCAATGGCGGGTCATGCGAAGCGCCGCGCATCGGCAACGGATAGCTGCGGCTGCGCTTTCTTTCAAGCGTCGCCTGGCGGACTCGACGCGTTCGCGGGCGTCGGGTCCGGCTTGAAGATTACCGGCATCAAGATCTTCGGCGTCTCATTGACGCCCACATCGGACCGTCCCTATGTATTCGTGAAGCTTGAAACGAATCGGGGACTGGTGGGATGGGGCGAAGGCACGCTCGAAGGCAAGGCCGGCGCGGTGATGGCCTGCGTGAACGACTTTCGCGACTTCCTGATAGGGGCCGACCCCATGCAGGTGGAGCACATTTGGCAATCCATGTATGTGCATTCGTTTTATCGAGCCGGGCCGGTGATTGGCTCCGCTATCTCCGCCATCGATCAGGCCCTTTGGGATATTCGCGGCAAAGAGCTCGGCATGCCGGTTTATAAATTACTGGGCGGCCCTTTCGATTCGCGCGGCGTGCGGGGATACTACCATATCGACGGGTCGAGCCGTGAGCAATTGATGCAGCTTCGCGAGACGGCGCTCGCTCAGGGTGTTTCCTGCGTCAAGACCGGCATTCCCGGTTATTGGGAATGGATTGAGCGCCGACCGAAGATCGACATCGCTATCAAACACATGCAAATGCACCGGGAGGCTTTGGGGCCCGAAATTGACATCGCCGTCGATTTTCACGCCAAGACCAGCCCCAGCGTGGCATCGATCCTTGTGAAGGAAGCCGAGCCGCTGAACCTGCTGTTTATCGAAGAACCGTGTCCGCCGGAGAATGTTCAGGCCATGGCGAAGATTGCGCGCCGCTCGACCACCCCGATCGCGACGGGCGAGCGGCTGATTGCATCGTACGGCTGCCGCGAGCTGGTCGAATCTGGCGTAATCGATATTCTGCAGACGGACATCAACCACGTGGGCGGGATAAGCGGTTTGTGGAAAGTGGCGTCCATGGCCGCGATTTCAGGAGTGTCGATGGCGCCGCACGCGTGCGAAGGCCCCATCGGGGGACTCGCCACGCTTCACGTGGACGCGGCGATACCCAACTTTATCGTGCAGGAGATCTGCGGCCAGGTGAAGCCGAATATGGCGGACAAAATCTGGGAAGAGTGGTTCGGATTCCCGGCCATGCGCATGGTGAGCGGTCGTTTTCCGCTGTCCGATCAGCCGGGACTGGGTTTCGAACTATCCGAGAAAAGCTTGGCGAAGTTTCCGTTCGGCGGCACTAAACCGATGGCGCGAGTCTTTCATGACGATGGTTCGGTGGCGGAGTGGTGAGCCGGTGGACCGCATAGCGCGCCGTATAATGTTGGTCTCTATGCCAAGGGATCTTTGTAAACGGCTCGCCGGAGCCGGCACCTGGTTTTTTATTCTCGTTGTCTTCATTCCCACCGCGCGCGCCGCGAACGCCTATATCCGGGTAAACCAGATCGGCTACGAATCTGGCCAATCCATGCGCGCTTACCTGATGAGTCTGGGTTCCGAAGCGGGTGCCGCCTTTCGCCTTCTGAATGCGGATGGAAATGCGGTGTACAACGCGCCCATCGGCTCGAGCCTTGGCGCATGGGGCGCTTATTCGGTTTACGCGCTCGATTTCACGGTATCGAAAACAGGCACTTACACGCTGGATGTTACGGGGCCGATACCGGCTGCGTCGCCCGCGTTTCCGATAAACACGGCGGCGGGCCTTTATTCCGGCGCGTTAGGCAATGCGCTTTACTTTTATGAGAACGAGCGGGACGGCGCCAATTTCATCCCCACTGCGCTTCGGTCGGCTGCGGGCCATCTCAACGATGCTAACGCGGCCGTATACCTAACTCCGATCTTCGACAGCAACGACAACATCATCGGCGATTTGCAACCCACCGGTGGCATGGTGAACGGCGCGGGCGGGTGGTGGGATGCCGGCGACTACCTCAAGTTCGTTGAAACCACCAGCTATACGCAGGCCCTCTTGCTCACCGGCTTGCGCGATTTCCCGGCGCAGATGGGCGCGCACTCATCCGGCAGTAACTTCATGGGCGAAGCCAAATTCGGCCTCGACTGGCTGCAACACATGTGGGACGACGGCAGCCGGACCCTGTACTACCAAATCGGCATAGGCACCGGTAACGCGACCATCGCCAGCGATCACGATCTCTGGAGGCTGCCACAAGTCGACGACACGTACGGCGGATCGGACGCTCTTTACCGGTACATTCGTAACCGGCCGGCATTCCTCGCGGGGGCCGCGGGATCGCCGATCAGCCCGAATCTGGCGGGGCGTCTCGCGGCGGATTTTGCCGAATGTTTCCAGATATTTCGCACCATCAACCCGTCCTATGCCAACCAATGTCTGGTTTCGGCGGAACATATCTTCGATCTGGCGAACACTTCGCCAGTCGGCAACCTGCTAACCGTTGCGCCCTTTGACTTCTACCCGGAAACGGAATGGCGCGACGATTTGGAACTGGGAGCGACGGAGCTCTATTTCGCCCTCACCGTGGGGCGAGGCAAACTGCCGCCGGGGCTGCCTCACTCCAATCCCGGATTTTATCTGCAGGCCGCGGCCCAGTGGGCGCACGCATATATCACCGGGCCGAACGACGCCGCCGACACCCTAAACCTGTACGATGTCAGCGGCCTGGCCCACTTTGAGCTGTATCGCGCGATTGGGCTGGCGGGAAATCCAACCGGTCTGGCGGTTTCGCAATCCGACCTGCTGAACGATCTTGAAAAGCAGTTGGCCAACGCGAGCGCGCAAGCCGCAACGGATCCATTTGGCTTCGGCTTTCCGTGGAACGCCTACGACAGCGCCACGCACGGAGCCGGTTTAGCCGTGATGGCCCGCGAGGTGGCGTATCTTACCGGGAATGCCTCTTACGCCGAAGATGCGCGCCGCTGGCTCGGCAACATCATGGGAGCCAATGGCTGGGGGTCTTCATTCATCGTGGGCGATGGCACCACCTTTCCGGAATGCATGCAACACCAGGTCGCCAATATCGTGGGCTCGCTTGACGGCACCACACCGATTTTGCGCGGCGCGCTAGTGGAAGGTCCCAATTCGTTTGCAGCGACCGGGTTTCTCACCGGCATGCGAACATGCCCCGCTGGCGGCGGCGATGAGTTCGCGCCGTTTAACGCCAACGGGGCGGTGTTCAAAGATAAGGTGGAGTCTTACTCCACCGTGGAGCCGGCCATCGATCTGACGGCGCCCTCGTTCCTTATGTTTGCGTGGAGCATTGGAGGTTCTCCGGCTTTCGCCCTCGATGCTGTGGCACCTCAGGGAATCCATGCGCCGCTGCCAGAGCTATCCGAACGTTAGTCGGTCACCCGATGTGACAGGTGCGCGACACCCGGCAGCTTAAAGCTTGGCTGCGAGCCGGCAAAACAATTGAGATTCGTGAACGCGATCATGTTCTGGGCCGAATCGTCCCCGGGGGTTCGCCGCCAAAGCCTCACGATTGGCCCGACTTCGCCGCCCGCACGAAGGAAATCTTCGGCGAAGGGCTCCTGCCTGGCACCGATCTTTTGATCGATGAACGCGGACGCTATTGACCATCTACGCGGATACGAGTGTTTTCGTCTCCCGGTACCTGCGATCTTAGCGCGAGAGTCCCAGAAGGTTCGAAGACAATTCCAGGAAGATCGAACCACAGGCTGATGGGTAGAGACCACTTTGCCGGAGTTGGCCTTCGAGACCTGCAATTGAAGCGCGCCGAATTAGACAGTACTTGACAGTGTCAATATAAAAGGCGTAAGTTGGTTCCTTGGGGCACCAGCAATTCAGAACGCTCGCCGAACTGTCGGACGATTCAGGCATACCAGCGAGGACGATTCGCTTTTACATTGCCCGAGGGATTCTCGACGGGCCGGTGAAGGCGGGACGCCAAGCGGTCTATGGGGCCGAGCATCTTACGCGTCTGGAGAAGATTAAGGAATGGCAAGCTCAAGGCCGGATGCTCGCCGAGATTGCTAATGACCTGCGGGCAGGCGCGCGCGCGCAAACGGCGGCTCCGCCCTCCGTTTGGTGGCAGCACGCGATCCAAGAGGACGTGATGGTTTGGGTGCGCGGCGACGTGAGCCCATGGCGCATGAAACAGATTCGCGCGGCGGTTGATGCGATGACATCGCAGTTGGCCGATCAGAGCAGTGAAACACCAAGGAGAAATCGCAAATGAGCTCAGAACCGAGTTTCGCGCCTTTGGCGGCAGCCCCCGGGCAAGCCGTTAGTCTTTCCATGCAGCGACTATGGCTGACCGGTCAGGTGCTGCCAGCCGGTGGCCGGCTAGTGGTGCAACATATTTTTCGGTCTGAAGAAGACAAAGCACTCGAAGTGATCTATGGCTTTCCGCTTCCTCGCGATGCAGCCTTACGGAGCTTCCGGATCGTCGGTGAAGGCTTTGAAGCGCACTCGGAGCTGAAAGAAACCGAGGCCGCCACAAAGGCTTACGAGGAGGGCGTGGCACGAGGCTCGCTTTCCACTCTCGTGCGTCAATACGGCGATGGCGTGGTGAATCTGACGATCGGGAACATTCGACCGAAGGAAACGGTGACGGTTTACTTGGAGATCCTATGCGGGGTGGAACTGCGCGACGATGGTTTCCGCTTCCGTTTTCCGTTCACACTCGCTCCTAACTACCACGCGCGCGCGAGAGCCCTGGTGGTGGCGGCTGGTGAAGGCGAGATGGAACTCCCCGGCGACGAATTTGGCGACATGATTCTTCCACGGTTTTGCGAGGACGCTTCCCAGCTTCACCAAGTCGGGTTCGAACTCACCCTTTTAGGCCAGTTGACTATTGACGAGATCGCATCGCCATCCCACGCGGTGCGAGTGCGGCACGATGGCAGCCGCTCGGCCCGCATCGCACTGGCTGCCGAGAAGGATGTCCCGAATCGCGATCTGGTATTCGACGTCCGCTTCAATTCGGCTGAGCCGCAAGTATTCGCCAGCCGCGATCCGAGTGGCAGGCGCCATTTCGCCGCGATTGTGCCATCGACTAGTTTCGGAAGACCCACGGAGTC
>JANYJA010000082.1 GCA_025358575.1 Terriglobia bacterium | reverse complement strand
TTTTCGATGGAAAGCGTTTGAGCGCCGTGGACTTGGAGGACGAGCAATTCACGTTTCGTTTCCGGCGCCGCGTTGGATTGATCTTCCAGAATCCGGATATCCAACTCTTTAACCCAAGCGTGTTCGATGAAGTGGCGTTCGGGCCGCTGCAGCTTCGCTGGCCGAAGGAGGAGATCCGCCAGCGCGTGATGGCAACTCTGGAATTGATGGACATCGCGCACCTGAAGGAGAGGCCGCCTCACCGGCTATCGGGCGGCGAGAAGAAAAGAGTTGCGCTAGCGTCCGTTCTGATTCTTGACCCCGAGGTTTTGCTGCTGGACGAGCCTAGCGCCGCGCTCGATCCCAAGAGTCAGAGACAGATGATTGATTTCTTAGTGTCATGGGGCGGGGGGAATAAGACTGTGATTACCGCGACTCATGACTTAGATACATTAGAGGACACTGCGGACCGATGTTACGTGTTTGACAGCGGGAGCATCGTGGCTGAAGGCGAACCCCTAGCAATCCTCCACGATGTAAGCACACTGGAACGCGCCCGACTGATCCGGGCGCAGCACCATGTTCACAAAGCGGGTGCGGCTCATCCACACCCGCACCTCCATCACGGTTAATTGCAGACCCATACGTTGTTGAGGCGTTTTGCCAGGGCACCAGTGCCTTTTGCGGCGCAAGGGTTCGTGACGGTGCAATCGGTGCAGAGTTGTATCGTGCCGTTTGGAGGGTTCCCCAAGGCCGCTAACGGCGAACCCGCCAATGTAATAGGTTTGGCAAAAGTCGTATTGGCAGGGGTGGCACGGATGTACTCGACACCATCTTTTATCACGCTCAGGTGGTCTTGAGCCGTGCTGCTTTGAATCCCAAAGTCGTGAGCCGAACCGGTGCCGAGCGTGAAAGTAGCTGTGCCATTCCCTGTCGCGCTAAGGGATTCCGAGACATTCTGAGGCTGGTGGTTATTGCCCTGCAAATCAAGCAGCTTGACCGAACCGCCGATCTGGAAAGTTGTAATTTTGAGCGGATCCTCCAGTCTGGAAGAGATGGTTGAGCGAGGATTGTTCCCGGCCTTAATATTCATGAAGTTTTGAACCTGATGATAGGCGGTGTGATCCAGGAGCGAACCATAGTAATCATTGCCAAAGATCCGGCAGAAAGTTAGCGCCGGGTCTGCGCCGGCACAAGCGCCAGACCGGAAGATGATATCTCCGCCGCCTATATGATTTAGATCGATCCAGGACCGGCCAATCACTGTATCAATGGCGGGGATACCCTCAGACATGTAGATCTGATTGCCTTTGGCATATAGTTCGGAACCATTGATATAAAACCCAACCACGCTCATATTCTCACAATGGTTGTCGGTGGCTACAATTGTGCTGAATGGGGGCTTGGTTACACCGGTGTCACTGTAGATACAGGCGCCGCCCTGGACCATATGATTGTTATGCAGCCAGGAGTCTCCGCCTTTATGCTCGAAAAAGTAATGGTTTCCCATGCCCGCGACATTACTGCCGTGAATTTCCAGCGGGCCGGTGGCACCGGTCTTCAGGGGGTCGTCGTAAAGGATTCCCGCACCCGTAAAGTTGTTCCCTCCGATTTCGCCCTGCTGGGTCGCGCTCAGCCACAGGGTGTGGGCCTGGTTCAATATGGGGCCTTCGAAATCATTTTGATTGAGAAAGAGGCCCGCGATGCCATCGAGACGCAATAAAGCAGCGGATGCGCCGGTGGATACGTTGTCTCTAACAAATCGAATCCCGGTTATAGTTACTTTTTCTTGCTGCATACCCCTGGAGCCAACTAATGTAATCATCACGCCAGTGCCGTTCTGCGACCACATGAGCGAACAGCCGCCGCGCACTCCTTGGATCACGGTGCCCGTGAAGTTGTTGTCGTCCCCTCCGTTGGAATTAACTCTATAAGTAATCGGAGTAGTGACTTTGTAGACGCCATCCGGACAAAAGCCTCTCCGGTGGTGCGATATCACATCACTAAGCCATGCGGAAACGCACGCGCTGTCGTCGATAATCCCGTTTCCGGCACAGCCAAAGTCCCGCAGGCTCACTTGCTCTTCAAGCTTAGATAGAGCCGTGCGGGCAACTGTCTTACGGCCCGTGGCGGTAAATAATTCCTTGCCTACACTTTCAGCCACCCAGGAGTTCGCCGGAATACAGCCGAAGATGTTCTTGCCGGGCGGCTGAGAGGTTGAAAAGAACAAATCCCCCACCTTACAAGCATCAGGAAGACTTGGTCCGCTCGGGAGGCTAAAGGTTTGTGAAAACAGCGGAAAGGATAGAAAAACTAGCCATGCGAGCTTAGTCATACCGGGAAGTTTGGAGGCGCGGGTCGGGATCGAACCGACGAATAAAGGTTTTGCAGACCTTTGCCTTACCACTTGGCTACCGCGCCAGGGATGCGGATCTCTTTGCAAAATAGCGCGTTGGAGCGGTTGAAGTCAATCGGGGTAGGGCCTGGGGAATCACCGGCAGCAGGAGAAAGGAGTCATGCCACCGGTCGTGGTGGATGGTCTGCGACGCCTTGACGAGTTGAGCTTCGTCCGCGACGGGGCGGCCGGTGTTGGGATTACGATCGAAGCGAGGGAAGTTGCTGCTCGATATTTCAAGGCGGATGCGATGCCCCTTGCGAAACACGTTGCTGGTGACTCCTGCGTCAATCGTGAGCTTGTAAATGCGGCCGCTTTTCATAAGCTTCGGCTTTTCGAGCGAATTGCGGTAACGCGCGCGGAGGATGCCATCAGTCAAATTCATGGCCTGTCCGTTGGGGTATACATCCACCAGCTTGGCGGTGAAGTCGGTGTCGGGCGCGCTGCTGGCCGCATGCAGAACAACCTCAATGGGGCCGGTCACTTCCAGATCGTCGGCGAGCGGGGTGGTGCTATAAACCAGCACGTCTTTTCGCTTTTCGACTTTGCGCTGGTCGACGGGCCCCCATGGAAATACGTCGGGATTGCAGCAGACGGATCCGCCGGCGGTGGGGACGGGGTGCTGCGGGTCATAAACAAATTCATCGCGCGCGTTGCCAGTTGCTGGTTCCGGAGAAAGGACGCCATCGCCGAAAACGGTGTTGGCGTGGCCGTTGCTCTTAAGATAGAAACGGGTTTCGCGGGCGCGCGCGAGCGGCCACTCCTGCTCATCGCGCCATTGATCCACACCCATCACGAAAATCCGGACCGGCGGCTGCGAGGTAAGCGGCACATCTTTATGCTTGAGCCATTGGTCGAACCATTCCAATTGCGTGCGGCGCAACGGGACCAGGGCGTGTGGGCCGTAATCTACGGTAGTGATCGGGATGGACATGTTGTGCGGCCAGGGTCCGATGAGAATGCGATCGATACTGGAGTGCTTGTGCAGGATAGAAAAGGCGTCGAGGTCGCCTTCCACAAAATTGTCGTACCAACCGCCGACCGTGAAAACGGGGACGTGGAAATCTTTGAGCTTGCGACGCGTGCTCAGATTCTTCCAAAAGGCGTCTTCGGATGGATGATCGAAGGCCTGCTGCAGCATGGGTGACTTGTGCCCCGTGGCCAGCGTGTCGGTCTTGCGCACGGGGAGGGTCCAGATGAATTTCCAGAAGTCGGGGGGTTCATAGCCAGCGAGGCGCATGTTTTCCGAAGTCCACAACAGGCGGTTGCCAAGTTTAAACGCGCCGCCAGTGGAATAGAAACGATCGCGATAATCGTCGTCGCCGGAGACGATCGGAAATATGGCTTTCAAATGCGGGTTGTTTAGCACGGCGACTTTCCACTGAGAGATACCGAGATACGAGCCGCCCATCATACCCACGCCGCCATCGGACCAGGGCTGGGCCGCAATCCAATTGATAGTGTCGTCTCCGTCGCGAGACTCCTGATCGAGGGGTGAGAAGACTCCTTGCGATTCATAGCGCCCGCGGACGTCCTGGGCGACAACGGCGTAACCGCGGTCCACGAAAGCGTGATAATGTGCGCTCATTTCGACGCCCTTTCCGTAAGGGGTTCGGACGAGAACCGCGGGGAAGCGTCCGTGTTCAGCGGGGCGGAAAATATTCGCGGCGAGGTGAACGCCGTCGTGCATTCGCATGAAGGCGTGGGCGGTGATATGAGAGGGATGTTCAACCTGCGCGACCACACGGATCGCCAGGGCTATGAGGAAGCAGCCGGTGATCGCTAATTGCGGCAGGCGCACAACGCACTCCAATATTGGTCGGCGATCGGTTCCAGGCGGTGGCGGCTCTGAACGTGGCCGGCTGCGCGTAACCCTATCTCGCGCGCCATGAAAGGAACGACCGCTACTACAGACATATGTTCAAACAAGTCGGCGCGTTCGGCAACTCCGGCTTGAATGCGGAGACACGAGCCGGCGGGAAAACGGGCAATTTCGGCTCCCTCGCTCAGTATGACGGGGCGACCGGTACCCATGAGGCGGATAGCGATGCCAGAGGTTTCGCCGGCGGCGGGGACGCGCAGATTGACGCACGCGTCCACGGCGTGAGCGGCGAGCCGGAAGTCGCCGGTGGAAAGGAAAGGGCGGCGGATGATACCGGGATTTTGGAGAAGGGGATGCGCGGCGCGTTCGAGATCCCGCGAGATGATGCGACCGGCGACGAGGAGGCACGAGCTTGGCAAAGCTCGGTGAAGAGAGTCGAAGGCGCGAAGAATGGTGAGGAGGCGTTTGGATTCGCGGATATAGCCGAAGACACCGAAGAGGAAGGTGCCCGGTTGCACGCCTAGACTCGAGCGGTAGCGAATTACGTCAGAAACTTCGGGCGCGGGTTCGTCCTGGTAGAAGTGCGGAATTTCGATGATGGAGGCCGCGGGCGCGTGACGGCGCACCATCTCGGCGGCACCGGGATTATGCACGATCACGGCTTTTGAAGTGGTCGCGATACGTTTGAGCATGGGGGCGTCGAAGTAACGGGCATCGCTGCCGGAGCCGGCGCGCTCACGCCAAAGCTGAGCGGCTAGCGGGCGCGACCACTCACCATAGTTGTAAACGTATTCGTCGATGTATTGGTTCGCGGTAAGAGAGCCGAGGAAAAAATGATTTAAGACCGCGTCGTGAAGGACGACTACACCGGGCTGGGCGAGTGCGCGACGGTACGCTCCGAGGTGGAGTTGATTGTTGCCGAGATGGTAGAGGGAGACATCGGCTTTGGGAAATCTGCCGACATCGCCACGTGCGCGCAGAGCAATGAGAAGCACGGCGGCGTAGGCGGCGACGCCTGAGGCCGCGCTCGGCGGCGGCGCGTCGTAATTCACCTTCACGACTTCTGCCTCTTGCCAAAAAGGGCCGTGCCGATGCGCACGCAGGTGGCACCTTCTTCAATGGCAACTTCGAGGTCGTGCGACATCCCCATAGACAGACCAGCCAGATTGTGACGCGCGGCAAGCTCGCGGAGCGCGCGGAAATAAGGGCGGGACTGTTCGGCCTCTTCGGTCCAAGGAGGAATGGTCATGAGACCGGTGAGCGTGAGTTGGGGGCAGGCGCGGACGCTTTCGATCAGTTCGGGGAGCTTTTCTGGAAGGGCGCCGTGTTTCGATTCTTCGGCGGACAGCTTTACTTCCAGATAAACTTCGACCGGCGTGGGCGATTCGTTAAGGCGGGCGGCCAAGCGCGGTGAATCCACCGTCTGGATGACTTGAAATAAATCGAGGGCCTTGCGGGACTTATTGGATTGAAGGTGGCCGATGAGATGGAAGCGGGCTCCAGAGAGGTCCGCAACGAGCGGGGCTTTGTGCTCGAATTCCTGAACGTAATTTTCTCCGAAGTCCCGCAGTCCGAGTTCGTAGGCGTCGCGGACGACGGCCGCCGGGAAGACTTTCGTGACGGCGAGCAAGAGGATCTGCTCGGGAGTGCGGCCCGCGCGCGCGGCGGCGGTGGCGATGCGGTCACGAACAGTGGCTAGACGGTCGGCGAGACCGTGATCGAGCATACTCCGATGTTAGGTCCATTCGCGGCTCAAGTTCACTCGCATGTAAATAAGCTCGAATCCGGCGCGTTCATAATTGCGGTGTGAGATGCCGCCGGGAATGACGGAAACTGCAGCGAGATCGCAACCAGCGGCGGTGGCCTGAGCCAGACGCGCGTTGATGAGAGCGCCTTGCAGACCGTGATTGCGTGCCGACGTCAGTGTGGCATCGCCGATGAAGGATGCGACTCCATTCGAAAGACGAAGGCCGGCGCCAGCTCCGGGCCGGTCGGCGACGAGTCCGAAGAAGCAGTCGGCGACGCCGGTGAGCCCGGAGAGCATTTCGAGGTATTCGGGAAGGATGTCGTCGTGTCCCATGAATCCGCGGGTAACCGTGAGAGTCCAGAGGTCGAGTTCACTCTCGTGGATGCGGCGCACGCGGGGATCGAGCGGAAAAGTTTCACCTGGATGGAGGCGGCGAGCCATGATGTTGTTGAATTCGATGACGTGGTAATTGCGTTCTTGAAGATACTGGATGAGCGCGGCGTCGGATAAGGGGCAGAGGTCGATGAGGGACGCGCTGCCGCGGCTGCGGAAAAACTCTTCCATTCGAGAGAACTCGGATTCAGTGACGTGGCCGTCCATGCCAACGCCAAGAGCGTGGGTCATGGGTGAGCCTACTCCCCCGAAGACCAGATAGCCTCCTGCGAAAGGTTCGGCGCAGGCGCGGAGTTGGGGTTGTCCGAGGGCGCTTGCCTCCGCGCAGGCGAGGCCTATGGCAGCATCGGCAGCTTCGAGTCTGCGTGCGAGCACGAGATCCGAGCTGGAGAAATTGGGCAAACTAACTCAAAAACCGGCTGGCGGGAATTAGGCCGAGCGAGACGCCGGTCATCACCATTCCGATGATGAGAATGACGGCGGCAGAGAGGACGGGCAGCAGACGAAAGACGGGATTGGAGGCGCTTTTGCTTTTCTCGGGGAGCAGCTTTTTTGCAAAAAGCACGGTGAGTCCGGTGGCCATGAGGACTAAGGCAAGACCTAGGCTGAAGCTGAGCAGCATCAGGAGGCCAAGACCGGTTCTACCTAATGAGATGGCGCTAAGGAGCAGGACCAGCGCGGAAGGGCAAGGCACCAGGCCGCCGCTGGCGCCGAGCGCGATTAGACTCCCGAGCGTTACGTCGCCTTCGGGCAGATGGCTGTGAGTGTGGCCATCGTGAGTGTGGGTATGGGTGTGGGCGGGCACCGGCTCGTGGTGATGGTGGTCGTGTTTGTGGTCGTGTTTGTGGGCGTGGGCATGGTCGTGGTCGTGTGAATGGGTGTGGGGGTGTGCGTGGTCATGGTCGTGGTCGTGATCATGATGCGCATGGGTATGCGGGGCGAGTTTGCGGGCGCGACGATAAAGAAGCAGGCCGCCGATCCAGACGATTGTGAGTCCCGAGACCACGCCCAAAACTTTCGAAATCTTCTCGGGCATGACATAACGTGACAGAAAGAGCGTGGCGATGCCGAGGATGAAGACGCTAATGGTGTGCGTGAAAGTGACCATGCCGCCCAGAAAAATGGCTTGCTTGACGGTTCCTCGCGAGCCGACAAGATAGGCGGCGACCATCGTTTTTCCGTGACCGGGCTCGAAAGCGTGTAGCGCGCCGAAACCGAATGCGACGAGAAGGAGCGTTACAGCCAGACTCCAGCCGATTTCTTTTTTACTGCCGAGCGTGCGTGAGATGAAGTCGCCGCGGCTTACGGTGCCGAGAGACTTTTGCTCAGGCGGCGTGGCAGCGGTATTCGGAGGTGGAACGGCTACTACTGCAGGCGCGGCAGCGACTTCGAGGGGTGCAGTCTTTGCCGGAGCCGTCGCGACTAAGGGCGCTGTCGGCTCACCCACTGCCGACCATTGCACGCTGGCCTGGGTTTCCTGCGGCGGGGAAAGCCGGGGATCTTGCGGATATGCGGCGAGTGCCTGACTCTGGTCGGGATGATCAGGGGTGGACTTTTGAAGAGTGACGCCTTCCCCGCCCTGCACGACGATCTCTTTCCATCCCGCCCGCTCGGCGTAATTCGAATCCTCGTATTCAAGCCGGCCGGAAACGAGCGGCAGTGACAAATGCGTGGCAATTCGAAATACGGAGAGTCCACCGGCTCCTTCGGAAACCGTGAGGTCGGCACTATCGAAACGCGGCTTGATGATTTTTCCGTTGTCGCGGATCACTAGATTGCGGGACCAGTCGCGCGCTTCCTGGGTAGCTTTGGCATTCAGGTCGGCGCGGGGGCTGGTGGCCTGGAGTCCCCATTTTTGCAGCAACGCGAAACTTGGAATTTCGGCCAAATCGAGGACGAAAAGCACTTTGGAAGTTTTTGGAGCGAGCTCGATTTTAGAGTAATGATTGACGCTGAAATTGCCCATTGGGTGAGCACAGCTTAGGACTGCAAAGCCAAGAAAAACAACGAGAAATTCAAGTTTTTTCATTACACTGTCCCTACGAATTGTACGACGCTTTAGATGGAAGAGGACAGTGTTATCATGAGTTTTCAGCCCCACAATACCGCGAACGCAATGATTCCAGTGCGCTTACGTCTGCGGGACAGCGGGGCCGCCAAAGGAGACAAAACGAACCAATTCGATCCGAAAGTGGCTCACCTGATCGACCATACATTACTGAAAGCGGATGCGACCCGGACGGATGTGCGGCGCGTTTGCGAGGAGGCGCGACGCTATGAGTTTGCGAGCGTATGCGTGAATCCGTTCTGGGTTGACTTCGTTCGAGCGGAGCTGGCTGGCTCGGTAGTGAAGACGTGCACGGTGGCGGGCTTCCCGCTGGGCGCGAATCTTTCGGAAATAAAAGCTGCTGAAGCGCGGTCGGCGGTGCGCCATGGCGCGGGAGAAGTGGATATGGTGCTGAATATTGGGGCGCTGCGGGCAGAAGAATACGAGATCGCTAAGAACGATATTCAGGATGTCGTGAGGGTTTGCCACGATGCGGGCGCGATCGTGAAAGTGATTCTCGAAACGGCGCTGCTGACCGATGAGCAGAAAGTGACTGCATGCCGGATCGCGCAGGATGCCGGCGCGGATTTCGTGAAGACTTCGACGGGGTTCGGACCGTCTGGAGCGACCGTGCACGATGTCGCGCTGATGCGTAAGTCCGTGGGGAGCGTGATGGGAGTTAAGGCGTCAGGCGGAATTCGGACGCTGGAGGATTTCCGGAAGATGGTCGAGGCCGGGGCGTCGCGCGTGGGAGCGAGCGCAAGCGTCCGGATTGCGGAGGCGTCGGCAGTTTAGATCATGCAGGCTACACGCAAAGAAGCGGTTCGATTCGAAGAGCGCGCGGATCTCCTGGACTTTCTGCTGGAAGTCTCGGCCGTCACTTCACAAACGCTTGACCTTGACCGTCTGCTGGCAAACGTGTCGGAGATTGTGCGGCGCGTAATGCACTACGAGCTGTTCGCGATCTTGCTCTATAGCGAGAAACAGCAGGAGCTTCGCATCCGGTATGCGGTGGGGCACCGCGAAGAAATTGTTCGCAATTTGGCGGTAAAGCTGGGGGAAGGCATTACCGGCGCGGCGGCCGAGAAACGCGAGCCCATTCTGGTGGCGGATGTCCGTAACGACGATCGCTATCTGAATTCAGTGGATGCGGTGCGAACGGAACTCGCGGTGCCGATGATCGCGCGGCAGAAGCTGGTCGGCGTGATCGATGTTCAATCGACGCGATTGGGTGCTTACACCGATTATGACCGGGCGATGCTGCGGCTGATCGCGGCGCGTGTGGGAGCGGCGATCGACAATGCGCGGTTGTATCGCAGGGCGGAGCGGCAGAACCGGACTCTCAAGACCTTGGGGAGAATTTCGCAGGAATTCGCGGCGATTTTGGAGCTGGACGAACTGCTGACCAAGATTGCGTCCAGCATGCGGACGCTCATCAATTACGATGCGTTCAGCATTCTGCTAAAGGACGAGGTGACGAACGTTCTGAAGCACCGGTTCAGCATCCGTTACGACGAACGGGTGAAGATCGACAACATCCCGTTTGGCAAGGGGATCACGGGGGCGGCGGCGGAATCCCGCGAACCCGTCCGCGTTGACGACACATCGAGCGACCCGCGATATATCGCTTCGCATCCGGATCTGCGGTCGGAGGTGGCCGTGCCGCTGATGGTGCAGGATCGCGTGGTGGGCGTTATGGATCTGGAAAGCGGGCGGTACGGCTTTTTTACGGACGACCACATGCGGACGCTGGCGCTGCTCGGTCCGCAAATCGCGAATTCAGTGGAAAACGCGCGGCTGTATGAAGAGATCGCGATCCGGGAGAAGCTGATTCAAGAAGATCTGCGGGTGGCGCGAGAGCTTCAGGCGGTTCTGCTTCCGGCGGAAACGCCGGAGATTCGCGGCATCGAAAGCGCGGTGGGATTGCGGCCGGCGCGGGAAATCAGCGGCGATGTTTACGACTTTTTTGAGCATCGCGATACGAGTCACAAAGAGCACCACATGGTGATCGCGTTCGGCGATTCGAGCGGTAAGGGAGTGGCGGCCGCGCTTTACGGCGCGGTATTGGACGGGCTGATGCGAACCCTGGCTCCGCGTCGACGCAAGCCTTCCGAACTGATGAAGGCGCTGAATGACAAGCTGGTGGAGCGCAAAGTGGAAGCGCGCTACGTGACGCTCCTGCTGATGTTGTGGCACCCGCATTCGAAACAATTCCAGATCACCAACGCCGGCGGCACGCCCCCTATGGTTTGCCGCGGCGGCGAAATGCTGAAGCTGCGACCGGAGGGTGTGCCACTGGGCTTGCTGCCCGATATCGAGTACGACGAGATCACTTTTCAGGCGCAGCCGGGCGACACGATTGTGCTTTACTCGGACGGGATTTCGGACCACTTGAGCCCTTCCGGAGAAGAGTACGGCCGGAGGCGGCTGGAGCGCGTGGTGCGAGCAAACGAACAGGCGCGTCCGGCGGATTTAGTCACGGCCATTTTCGAAGATTTAGACCGCTTCAACACAGCGAAGTTTGACGACCAGACTTTGCTGGTGATGAAAGTGAAGACGCGAAGGACCAAACCTCGGAGCTGATGTATTCCTACTCTCAAGACTCTCTTTTCTGTGAAGCCGTGGCGCTGGATTCGATAGCGAAAACCATCGGCACGCCGTGTTATGTGTACTCAGGGCAGTCGATTCTGGACGCCTATCGGGCGTACGACGAGGCATTTGGAGATATGCCGCACACGGTCTGTTATGCGGTGAAGGCAAACTCTTCGCTCGGGGTCCTGGCGCTGCTGGCCAAAGCGGGCGCGGGCTTCGACATTGTTTCGGGGGGCGAATTATTCCGCGTGCTGCAGGCCGGTGGCGATCCCAAGCGGATCGTTTTTTCGGGTGTCGGGAAAACTGCGGAGGAAGTGGAGCGGGCGCTTTCGGCGGGCATTCACAGCTTCAACTGCGAGTCGGAGGATGAGCTGACACTGATCGATGGGGTAGCGGGAAAAATGGGTCTAACGGCCCGCTTCGCGTTGCGAGTGAATCCGGATGTGAATGCCTCGACGCATCCATATATTTCAACGGGGCTACGGGATCACAAGTTCGGGATCGACATTGTGGAAGCTGAAGCTGTGTATGAGCGATCGCGGCGATTCGCAAATTTGACCGCGGAGAGTGTGAGCTGCCACATTGGGTCGCAGATCTTAAAAATCGGACCGATTCTCGAGGCTGCTGAGAAGGTGCTGGCGCTGATCGACCGGCTGCGTGCGCGCGGATTTCAGATTGGGACGATCGATTTAGGCGGCGGCTTGGGCATCGCGTACAAGCCGCGCGAGCGAGCACCGGATATTCGAGTATTCATCGAGAAGATTCGGGCGCGTTTACAGAGCAGCGGCTTAGCGGTGATGCTGGAGCCGGGGCGGTCGATTGTGGGACCGGCTGGGGTGCTGCTAACGCGAGTTCTGTATCGCAAGCGGAGTCCGAAAAAGGAATTCGTGGTGGTGGACGCGGCGATGAACGACTTGATCCGTCCGTCGCTGTATCAGTCGCATCACGACATAATTCCGCTGCATCGCAACGGTCGCGGCAAGATTACGGCGGATGTGGTGGGACCGGTGTGCGAGACCGGGGATTTTCTGGCGCGCGACCGCGAGATTGCCGACGTGAAGGCCGGAGACTTGCTGGCGGTGTGCGCCGCGGGAGCTTACGGCTTCGTGCAATCGTCGAATTACAACTCAAGGCTGCGCGCGGCAGAGGTGCTGGTGGAAGGCGACAGGTGGCGAGTGATTCGGCGGCGGGAATCGATGGAAGACTTGGTCCGCGGGGAAGTCTTAAACTGAAAGTGAACTATTCATGGCAGGTTTGGAACATCAATTCGATCGGAACGTAGTTACCACCTCGGTGGATTACGTGTTTAACTGGGCGCGGAAATCGGCGCTTTGGCCGCTAAGTTTTGGGCTGGCGTGCTGCGCAATGGAGATGATTGCGTCGTCGACGGCGCGTTTCGATATCGCGCGCTTTGGGGCGGAAGTTTTCCGGCCCAGTCCGCGGCAAGCGGATCTGATGATTGTGGCGGGCACGGTGACGCTGAAGATGGCTCCAGTCCTGAAGCGAATTTACGATCAGATGGCCGAGCCGAAATGGGTGATCTCGATGGGCGCGTGCTCGAGCGTGGGGGGTCCGTTCAACACTTATTCGGTGCTGCAAGGCGTGGACAAGATTGTGCCCGTGGACGTGTATGTGACGGGGTGCCCGCCGCGGCCGGAAAATCTGTTTTATGCGCTGCTGAAGCTGCAAGATAAGATCGACCAGATGACGACGTTGGTAAAGCGGCCTACGGACGTGCATCTGGACGAGACTATGCTGGAAGAATTTAAGCGGCAGGTGCGGATCTCTCAAATTCAACCCGCCTGATGTTCTATCGAACCCCAGAGGCGGTTTACCGATTTTCCGAATTAGATCAATTTCCCTGGTTGGAACACGGTTTTGGGACGCGGCATTCGGCTCCGCCCGATAATTTGGCGACGGTGACGCAAATACATTCAGCCGATGTGTTGGTGGCGGATGGCCGAACGGGTGTTTTGGGCCCGGCCGATGCCATCGTTGGGCATGGGTCTCCGATGCTTCTCGGCATCAAGACCGCTGACTGCTTGCCGATTTTACTGGTCGATCCGGTAAATAGGGCTATCGGGGCGGTTCACGCGGGGTGGCGGGGAACGGTGGCGAAAATCGCGGACAAAGCGATTAGAAAGATGTGCGAGCGATTTGGAAGCGATCCAGGAAAAATGCACGCCGCAATGGGTCCGGGAATTGGGAGCTGTTGTTTTGAGATTGGGAACGAAGTCGCGGAACAATTCGGGGAGTATGCTAACGCGGTTTTAAATCGCAAGCCTCGACCACATTTAGACTTAAGTAAGGTCAACCATCGTCAATTGCAACTAGCGGGCGTACCGACGTCACAAATCTACGATTCCGGGCAGTGCACGATGTGCCGTGTCGACGACTTCTATTCGCATCGCAAGGAAAAAGAGCAGGCGGGTCGGATGGTTACTTTCGTGGGCATCCGCGGAAATACATAGGGCGCGGAAAGTTCTCCGCGCCCGGGGTCCCTGAGAGTTGGATTCCGATTAAGCGGCGTTAGCGAGCAGCGCGTCCAATGTTTCGGGCGATTCGATCTCGTTGCGATCAACCGCTTCCTGGCACTTAATACAGAATGCTGTCTGTGGCACGGCGTTGAGGCGCTTAGGGCTGATGTCCTCTTCGCAATGCATGCACACCCCGTAGCTGCCGTCGGCAATTCGGGCCAACGCGGCGCGCACTTGCCGCAACAGGTTCGATTCGCGATCCAAGTTGCGGATAGCGAGTTCACGTTCGCCAGCCAATTGCACTTCATCGAGCGCATCCGGCGTTTTTTCAATGGCAATATCTTCGCGGTTGCGCAGAGCGTAGGAAAGTTCAACCCGCTTCGCTTCCAGCACCGTCTTATATTTTTCGAGCTCGTTCTTGGTCATGACTAAATCTCCTGGATCCGCTATCTTCCCGTCTTGAAGATCAGACGGGAAAGTGCATAAAAAGTTTCAAATTATATCAGCGGCTTTCGCTAAGATTTCTTAACTTTCTTCTTCTCAGCAATCGCCCTTGTACTAATTGCGAACAGTATTAGCACGCTTCGTTCCAAACTCCTAAACGAAATCGGAAGCTCTACAATATGACAGAATTTCGGCCAGTGCAACCGACAAAAGACTTTTATCGGTCAAACTTCTCAAAAACCTTAGATTTCTGGGATAATTAATGGATTTCTATTATTCCAAAGGCCAGTCCGAGGCTTCTGCCGTCTCCTTGGGGCTGAAAAGTTCGATTCACTTCGAGAGAAATCTCGATACGTTCCTTACCTAAAACTTGCGGCGGTAAAGTTAGGATACGGTGAAACGGCGTTTCCGGATCGCTAAATCTTATTAAATCGACAGGGTGACCATCAACGGTGACCTGCAAGTGGATCGGTCCGGACCGCAACTGCTCTTTCGGACAGTAGCCAGTCAGAGCAATCTGCTCTGAACGAGCCCGAGGACCGCCCATGTAGACTGTACCTCGGCGAGACATCCAGCGATAACCGCCCTCCAAAGCATACCACCCCTCCCCGACCAGATAGGATTCGAGGCGGTTGCCGACATCCACGCGGCGAGGTAAACCCGGTGGGGGTTGAGCGAGTAATTTCTTCTCATAAGCCGAAGTGACGTTTTGGAGTCTCGTGGGACCGGGGGTATAGACTTCGACCTGCTCATCCTCAAGAGCCTTTCGGGCTGAGTCCGTGGGGAGGAGATACATTGAAAGGTCGTTAAGACCGGGATGTGAGGTGATGCTGGATTCGTTATCGGGGGCCAGGTAAACATCGGGAATTCCCAAAGCGGCGAATGGAGAATGGGCGATGGCGCTGGTATAAAGGGCGTCGCCGATCCCAGTGAGGAGAATGGCTTTGCCGGGATGGAGTTCGCGGGCGCGTTGGACGCCGAGGACGAGCGTACGAACGCCGCGGGATCGCTCGAAGTACCAGTTGACTCCGGAACGCGCTTCAGGGACGTTCAGCCAGAGGTAAACCGCGGCGAGTGCTAGTGTCGATATCGCCACGGTGCGCGAAGAATTTAGCGCTTCAGAGATGCCTATTGCGGCAATTGACGCAATCCCCATCGCGGGGATGGCTAAATAGTAATCGGAAATGTGATCGCGCAGTGGCAGGAGCGGCGCGAGAGTGATCAGGAACCAGCTCAGGAAGAACAACGGCATGCAGTTGCGCTGTTTGGCCTTCCAAATTGTAAAAACTAAGACGGCACCAGCCATGGCGAGAAGAGCGAGGCGTCCGAGGAGCGGAATGTGACCGGCGCGATCCGGCCATTGCATGGGGAGAAAGGTCCAGGCCCAATATTTCAGCAGGGTCACGGGAAGGGCAGGATCGAAGTGCAGGGCATAGGGGCCGGAGGCAAGGCCAGGCGCAAACGCATGGTGAAAGAAAAAGAAAATCACCGACAGCGCGAAAAGCGGGGCCAGGGACAGGAGCAGTCGGCGGCGGCGGTCAATGAGTACCACGTAGGCGGCGGCGATGGCGGGGTAAACGACGTTGATCTCCAGGGCGCCGAAGCCAAGGATAAAGATCGAGAGCTGGATGAAGTAGTCGGTCAGCTGTCCGCGCTCGGCGAATCGCAGGAAGAAGCTAAACGCGGCCAGGAGGAAGAAGGCGCAGAGTATCTGGTTGTAGCTTGAACTCCAGGACATAGGGACGATCAGGGAGCTATTGGCCGTCCAGAGTAGAGGAGCGACGAATGCGGCGGATCGCGAACGGCTCAGTCTCCAAACAAGGTGACTGAGGAGCGCGAGGTTGAGGAACTGGGTGAGGAAGACGAAGACGCGGTAGGGGAGTGCATCGAGTTCAAAGAAGCTGTAGAACAGCAGGAAGAAGCCGCGCTCGCTCCAGGGCCGGATGGTGCCCTGGGCCATGGGTTCGAAAAGGGCCTGGAGCAGGTGCTTTCCGTTATGGATTTGGCGGGCGAGCGAGAGCCACGCGAAATCGTCGGCCTGGAACCATACTTTCAGGCCCTGCCAGTAAAGCCAGAGGCAGAAAACGGGGGGAACGAGCCAGTACGCGGCGCGTACGGCGGGCTTCATTTCCCTTCTAAGCCGACCATGGAGACGACGACTCCGAGCTCACGCGCATCAACCGGACCGGGGGGCATGAATTTCTGCAGCGCGAAATCGATCTTGACGGAATCACCGGCGAAAGCGCGAGCGGGGACGTCTCGGGTGTAGATGTATTCGCCGGACTGGGTGTAGGATTCGGGCGCGAGATCGACGCCGTTCAACGCTGCGGAGACGCCGGTGCTCTTCACCTGCTGGATGACGGAATCAGGAACGCTGAGCTTGAGTTTCAGCGTGGCGCCCTTCTGATCCGCGCCGCGCGGGGTGCGCAGAATGACCGAAAACTTGCTGGCGGTCCATCGCCAGGCGTTTTGCTCCACTGGATAGAAACCGCTGAGAAGCTGCGCATTGGCGCGGGGATCGGCCATGGAGAGCACGGCAGCCATGCGGGGCGGTTCTTCGTCGGTCTGAACGCGCGTGCGGTTGCGGCTTTTACAGTCGCTGAGGCAAACGACGGCCACAAGGGCGATGAACAAAGCGACAGTACGGAATCTAATCGCCACTTTTCTCCACTTGCACTAAACAACTATAGAACGTGGCCCCGTTGCCAATGTCAGTGAGCCGTTCGGATGTTAGAGCGTTGATGTTGCGTCGGTCAATCGACATCTTGGGCCAGCGAGACGATGGAACGGCGACCACGCCGCGGGCCACGCTTCCGTTGACACGGGCACGGAGGACGCACGAGCCTCGGTCGTTAAACATACGGATGGCGTCGCCTGTACCGATGCCTCGCTCAACGGCATCGAGTTCATGAAGAAGTGCGGTGGCGGTCTCGGCGTCCAGGTGGGGCTGGTTGCCGAAGGTTGAATTCATGGCGTCGTCGTGCTTGGGCGAGATCATTTCAAGCGGGTACTTGGCGCGCAGTTCTTCGGCGCCGAGGCGCGATTCGACGGGCGGTGTGTAGCAGAGCGAATCGGCACGGAAATCGCACTTGCCGGACGGAGTTCCGAATCCGCCGCGGGAGAATGGCTGGAACGGATCGCCGTTGGGCGCGACGCGAAGACGCACAAAATGTTCGCGGTCCAGCTGATCGAGGGTGATGCCCTTGACGAAGGGATGGTCGGAATCGAGCAGGGTGCGGATCATATCGTCTTCGGTGTCGCGGAAGCATGGCTCGGGGAAGTTCATGCGCAGAGCGAGCTCGCGGAAAATGGCCACGTTGGAGCGCGCTTCGCCGGGTGCGGGAAGAGCGGGTCGCGCAAGCTGGAGATAGTGGTGACCGTATGCATAATAAAGGTCGGTGTGTTCGAGGAAGGTAGTGGCGGGCAGCAGAATGTCAGCGTGGTCCGCTGTGTCGGTGGCGAACTGTTCGAGAACGACCGTAAACAGATCTTCGCGCTTGAGGCCGCGTAAAACAGCATTTTGATTGGGCGCGACCGCGGCGGGGTTGGAGTTGTAGACAACCAGCGCTTTGATTGGGGGATCGTCGAGCCGGGTTAGGGCTTCGCCAAGCGTCGACATGTTGACGAGACGGGCTTCGCGACCGAGAGGCGATGACGATTGGAGGTCGGCTCGTTCGAGTCCGGGACGATTGACGCGGAATGCCTGGGAAGTGGAGAGCTGCAAGCCACCGCCGACGTCAGCCCATGCGCCGACTAGCGCGGGCAAGAGGGCGATGGTGCGGACGGCCATGCCGCCGCGCTCGCTGCGCTGCACGCCGTAATTCAGGCGGATGACGGCGGGCCGCGTGGTGGCATATTCGCGGGCCAGCGTGACGATGTCTTCGGCGGCAATGCCTGTTAGACGGGAGGCGACATCGGGAGTGTAATCGGCGACGCGGGCAACTAGAGCGTCAAAGCCCTCGGTGTAGCGGGCTACATAATCGGCGTCGTGCAGGCGTTCGGTAGTGATAACGTGCATCATGCCGAAAGCGAGCGCGGTATCGCTGCCGGGATTGATGGAGAAGTGGCGGTCCGAGAGGTGGCCGGTGCGGTTGCGGTGCGGGTCAATGGTGTAGAACTTCGCCCCGTGACGGCGGGCTTCGACGATGAACGGCCACAAATGAACGTTCGTGCCGAGGATGTTGGCACCCCAAGCGAGGATGAGTTTGGACTTCGAGAATTGTTCGGGCTCGGTGCCGTAGCGGAAGCCGAGGGCTTCGATCAGGCCGGCACCGCCAGCGGAAGCACAGATGGTGCGATCTAGCCGGGACGCGCCGAGGCGGTGGAAAAACCTGTGGTCCATGCCGCTGCCTTGCAGATAGCCGAGAGTTCCGCCGTAGCTATAAGGGAGGATGGATTCCGGACCGAACTCGTTTGAGATTTGCTGGATGCGGGAAGATATTTCGTCAAGTGCCTCATCCCAGGAAATACGAGTGAAATGGCCTTCGCCTTTTGCGCCGATACGGCGCCGAGGGTAGAGGAGGCGATCGGGGGAATACTCGCGCTCGAGGTAGCGGGCGACTTTACCGCAGAGGAAGCCGCGAGTGACGGGATGGGACGGGTCGCCCCGCAGTTTTGAGCCTATGCCAGCCTCGACGTTTATGAGGAGAGAGCAGGCGTCCGGACAGTCTAGGGCACAGACGGAGTGTCGGACTTCGGGCATGTTGGGATTATAACGTTGAATGCCGTGAGTCCAGGCGTCTTATAATAAAAGTTCGCCTATGATCAGCCGCCAGGAAGCTCTTGATATGTACGCCTCCAATGACCTGATCGGCATCGGAATGGAGGCGGACGCGGTGCGGCGGCGGCTGCATCCGGAGGGAGTGGTTTCCTACATCATCGACCGCAATATTAACTACACGAATTTTTGCACCGAATATTGCAGCTTCTGCGCATTCTATCGTCCGATGGGGCACAAAGAAGGTTATGTGCTCGACCAGGATGTGATCTTCGATAAGATCCAGGAGACCATCGACCTGGGGGGCACCGGGATTCTGATGCAGGGCGGGTTGCACGCGGATTTGAAGATTGAGTGGTATGAAGTTCTGCTGCGAAATATTAAGACGCGCTTCCGCATTCATACACATTGTTTTTCGGCGTCGGAAATTACGAATATTGCCGAAGTGAGCGGATTAACTTTGCGCGATACCATCGCGCGGCTGCGCGACGCTGGCCTCGATTCAATACCGGGCGGCGGCGCTGAAATCCTAGACGACGCGGTCCGTTACCGCATCAGCCGATTGAAGGGCACGACGCAGCAGTGGATCGATGTGCACCGGACGGCGCACGCGCTCGGCATGAGCACGACGGCTACGATGATGTTCGGCACTGGCGAGACGATGGAGCAGCGCGTGAATCATTTCGAGATCGTCCGGCAAATTCAGGAAGACACGGGCGGATTTACAGCGTTTATTCCGTGGAGTTTTCAGCGCGAGAACACATCGCTCGGGCGCTTCATCAAAGAAGAAGCGACGGCGGTGGAGTATTTGCAGACACTGGCGATTTCGCGAATTTACCTGGATAACATTTTGAACGTGCAATCGTCATGGGTGACGCCGGGGCTGAAGACTTGCCAAGTCGGGCTTCGGTTTGGCGGGAACGATGTCGGCAGCATTATGATCGAGGAGAATGTGGTGTCGGCGGCGGGGACGCACAACCGGGCGTCGGAAGAAGAACTGCGACGGATGATTCGGGATGCGGGGTTTGTTCCGAAGCAGCGGGATACGCTGTATCGAACTTACTTTTTGAATTAGTCTAAACCGGCGTCGTCTGCTTCAAAATCGCGTATAGAAGCTAGACCGAGCTACTACCGTTTTCAATAGTTTTCCTGCTGGCTCGGTGGCTCCTTTCCATTTTTTGGAATTCTAGAGGCAAAAAATCGCGTAACTGATTGAAAATAAAAGGCGCGATTTGGCCAGAGAACTGCATCATTGACCCTCATGGACATTCGAGTTTTCTCTAGTAAGCTGTTGATCCCACTTACCTTTCTGTTAGTGCTTACAGGTTCATCAGGCCTGTTTGGACAGACCGTGAGTGGTGACTTGGTCGGTTCCATTTCTGACGCTTCGGGCTCGGCCGTTCCGAGCGCGACTGTGGAGGCAGCTAATATCGCTACCGGGGTCAAGAACACCGCCCAGACAAATGCGAACGGTGAATATCGCATTCCGAACCTGCCGACCGGGACTTACAAGATAACGGCCAATGCGCCTGGTTTTGCGGCTTCCAGCGAAAACGGAGTGAAGGTTGCTGTCGGTACGTCTGTGACTGCAAATCTCACAATGCAGGTCGGGTCTGTGGCCTCGTCAGTGGAAGTGTCGGAGGCTGCAACGGTGATCGACACCACGACAGCGACAATTCAGAACCAGTTCGAAGCCAAGTTGGCGCAAGATCTTCCGACGGCGAGCATCGGACTGGGCGTGCTGAATCTCTCGCTGCTCGGTTCGGGAGTCGCGAGCAGTGGCGGAGTAGGTGCCGGAACAGGTCCTTCGGTTGGCGGCCAGCGTCCCCGCAACAATAATTTTCAAGTCGAAGGCGTCGACAACAATAGTAAGTCGGTGACCGGCCCGCTCATTTTCATTCCCAATGACGCGGTGGAAAACTTCACGTTGTTGCAGAACCAGTTCGCCCCTGAATTCGGTCACTCTTCCGGCGGGCAATTCAACACGCTCGTCAAGAGCGGCGGCAACACATTCCATGGCAGCATCTACGATTACCTGCAGAACCGGAAGCTAAACGCCGTGGATCAGGTTTCGCGCAATCAAGGAATTTTCTCGAATCCTCGTTACGATTCAAATCGCTTGGGCGCCACCATCGGCGGACCCATCCTGAGGAACCGGCTGTTTTTCTTCGGAAACTTCGAATACAATCCGGTTGGGCAGGCGGCTCAACCCGGGGCTGCGATTGAGGTTCCAACCGTGGCTGGGCTTTCCACCATCGCAGGTTTGCCCGGAATCAGCCAGACCAATCTTTCAATCCTCCAAAAGTATGCGCCCGGTGTTGCCACCCAGAATGCCAGTGACACCGTCTCCATCGCCGGCAAGAATATTCCGATTGGTATTTTCCCAGTGGTGGCGCCGAATTTCCAGAATAACTATGCTTCGGTGGTCAGCTTAGACTACACGCTCTCTGAGAAAGACCAGCTGCGCGGACGCTATATCTGGAATAAACAAAGCGGGATCGACACCGCCGCTGAGTTACCGGTTTTTTATCTCCCGCTGCCCACGACTTATTATCTGGGCTCACTGATCGAATACCACAATTTCACTCCGAACCTGACCAATGAACTCCGCCTGGGCTACAACCGGTATAACAACACCACGCCTGCCGGAAACTTCAAATTTCCCGGCTTGGATTCTTTCCCGAATCTAACATTCGACGAATTGAATCTGCAGATCGGTCCAGACCCCAACGCGCCGCAGTACACAATTCAGAATCACTACCAGGCGACCGATAACGTGACTTGGATCAAGGGTCGGCACACCGTAAAATTTGGCTTTGAGGGTCACAAGGCAATTTCACCTCAGACCTTCACGCAGCGAGCCCGCGGCGATTACGATTACAGCACGCTAGAGGGCTACCTGTTGGATCAGACACCCGATTCGCTGGCCGAACGCAGCTTGGGCAATGTCGTGTTTTATGGTGATCAGGTGGCGCTGTACAGCTACATCAACGATACATTTCGTTTGCGCCCGAATTTCACCATTAACCTGGGGCTTCGTCACGAATTTACCTCGGTTCCGTATGGAGAGCGCGCGCAGAAATTGAACGCGATTTCTAGTGTCCCGGGCCTAATTGATTTTCGCGAACCCAAGCCTCAGCACAAGAATTTCGCTCCGCGCGTCGGCATCGCTTATTCTCCTGGCAACAGCGGAAACACCTCCATCCGCGCCGGTTTTGGCATTGCTTATGACGTGCTTTATGACAACATTGGCATTTTGTCACTTCCCCCCCAGTTGAGCACCACGGTGGACGCGGCCGGAATCGACAACTTTCTTGCCAAGGGCGGCATCGCCCCTAACTCCAGCGCAGGTCAAACTTGCGCGAGCGCGGCTGATTGCCGTTCGCAAACCTCTTCCTATATTCCGGATCAGAAACTTCCCTATTCGATTAACTGGAACTTTGGAGTTCAGCACACTTTCGCCAAGGATTACACTTTTGAAGCTCGGTACGTGGGCACACGTGGCGTCCACTTGAATGTGCAGGACCGGCTCAATCGCCGCACCGTGGTCACGGCGACTCACTCGCTGCCCACCTTCCTCTCGGCACCGAGCCAAGCGACTTTGGATGCTCTTCCTTTGACTTTGAGCGGCCTGAAGAAAGAAGGGTCCTTTGTTCCTGCCTATGCCAACGCCGGTTTCAAAGGCAGCAATATTGTTGGGTTTGCACCCATCGGCAACTCGACTTACCACGGCCTTGCCACTCAGTTGAATCGCCGGTTCTCGAACGGGCTTCAGTTCATTGGGGCCTACACTTGGAGCCACGCGATCGACGACAGCACGGCGGACTTTTTTACCACTGTTCTGAGCCCTCGCCGTGTTCAAGATTTTCAGAATCTTCGCCCTGAAAAAGCCAGTTCAGCCCTGGATCACCGCCAGAGACTTTCGTTCACGGCCGTCTACGATGTGCCCTGGTTTAAAAACTCGAATTGGTTTGTGAAAAACTTGATCGGAAATTGGGAAGTCGCGCCTATCTACATCGTCGAGACGCCTGAGTTGGCCACTGTCCAGAGCGCGCAGGACGCGAACCTGAACGGTGACACGGCGGGAGACCGCTCGATTATCAATCCTGGTGGTGTCGCTGGCACCGGAAGCGGCGTGACAGCGCTAAAGAACACCGCAGGCGCAACGGTAGGCTACTTGGCCACCAACCCGAACGCTCGTTACATCCGTGCGGGACAGGGTGCCTATGCCAACGGCGGGCGCAACACGCTGCCGACTCGCCGCATCAACAACTGGGATGCCACGCTCATCAAACGTTTCTCTTATAGGGAGCGCGTGAAACTTGAGTTTCAAGCCCAGTTCCTGAATGCATTCAATCACGCGCAATTTACTCCCGGTATCTTAAACCAGATCAACTCGATCGGCCATACCGACACAGGGAGCAAGAACTATCTGACGCCCGGGAAAGCAGCGTTCAATAATCCAGAGGTTACGTTCTCGAGCAATCCACGCACGATTCAGCTCGCGGCAAAATTAGTCTTTTAGTCTGCGCGGCTCGAAACGACTCTAATAGTTTGATGGAAAGGGGAGCCGAAAGGCTCCCCTTTCCATTGCTGGTCGCATTTCTCAGCGACCCTGCCGCTATAATTTAAGGGAAATCGATTGGCTCATGCGCAAGCGCATCCTATACAGCACCGGCGTAGTTCTTCTTGTCATCATGATGACGCTTGTGGTGTGGCAGGGATCCTTCAACACGGGCCGGCTGGTACCCGTCGATCCAGAACAAACGCTCATTTTTTGGGCTCTCTCAACACTGATTTTTTTGCTGATGGTGACGTTAGGGTTCATTCTGGCGCGCACCGGGGTAAAGCTTTACGTGGAGCGCCGCAGCAATCGCGAAGGGTCCCGCATTAAAACCAAGCTGGTGATCGGCGCGCTCGCCCTTTCTTTCCTGCCGGTAGTGTTCATGGTGTTGTTCAGCTACAACGTACTTAACATCAATCTGCAGAAATGGTTCACGCATCCGATGGAAACGGTGCGCGTCAACTTCGTGCAGATCTCCAATGCGCTGCACAAGGAGCTGCGCGAGGAAGTCGCCGCCCAGGCCGAACTGCTGGCAAGCATGCCTGAAACCCGTTTACAGGCAATGGGTGCGCAACACGATGGAAACTATTTGAGCCAATTCTGCACGGTACACGATCTGGCCGCCGCGGAGATTTTTGTGCTTGGGAACCGAAATGCCGTAGCATCGTGCGGCGCGATGCCGCTGCAGGCAAGCTCGGAAGTCGCGACGGCGCGGCGTGGCGTATTTGTGGCTGGCCGGGAAGTTGGATACGTGTCGCTGGCGGCGCGGATGCCCTTGAACGTCGCGCTGAAGCAGAGAGAGATTGAACAATACCAGCACGAGTATGAAACCTTGGCTGCGCAGAAGAAAAATATCCGCACCACGTCGCTGCTGATTCTAGCCTTGATCACGGTATTCGTTTTGTATGTAGCGACTTGGATTGCGCTTTACCTCGCCCGGCAAATCAGCGTCCCCATCGCGGCTCTGGCGCATGCGGCGGAAGAAGTTAGCCGTGGCAACCTCAGCTACCGCGTGGAGGTGGGGGCCATCGATGAACTTGCCGGGCTGGTCCGCGGCTTCAATCAGATGACGCGAGATCTGGAAGCCAACACGCGCGAGTTGGAGGCGCGGCGTCGGTTTACCGAAGCCATCCTCGAAAACATACCCACGGGAGTAGTTTCACTCTCGGCGGACGGGTCGATCCAACGTATCAATCGCGCGCTTAAGCGAATTTTACCGGGCGCTGGCGCGTCACACCCGTCAAGGATGGAGGATTTATTTGCGCGCGACGATGCCGCCGAAATTCGATATCTGATGAAGCGCGCGCGCCGCACGGGACTCGCGTCCCAGCAGCTTGATGTGCAATCGGTCGGTCAAACACTGCACCTAGCCGTTACGGTCTCCGCGCTGGAAGATAAGCTTACATCGGGGTTCGTGATGGTGATTGAGGATACCAGCGACCTGCTTCGCGCTCAAAAGGCTGCCGCGTGGAGCGAGGTAGCCCGACGAGTGGCGCATGAGATCAAGAATCCGCTAACACCTATCGCGCTTTCCGCCGAAAGAATTGCGTGGCAACTGGCGCGAATCCAGATTGCTCCGGACGTGGAGCGGATCATTCGCGAATGCACGGACACGATCGCTAACGAAGTACAGTCGGTGAAAAATTTGGTGAATGAATTCGCCCAGTTTTCGCGATTCCCCGCCGCGCAGCCAGCCCGGTCGGATCTGAACGAAGTGGTGGAGGCGGCCCTGCAGATATTTGCCGGAAGGCTGGAAAACATCGATATTCACACCGATCTAGCGCCGTTGCTGCCGCCCGTTCATTTGGACCGGGAGCAGTTTAGGCGGGTGGTTGTGAATTTGATCGACAACGCCGCGGAGGCGATGCAGGATTCGCTGGTGCGGAGGTTGTACATTGTGACCCAGGCCGGCCACGGCGATACCGTCGAGTTGGTGATTGCCGACACCGGGTGCGGTGTCAGTTCGGAAGACAAGGAAAAGCTGTTTCTGCCGTATTTTTCGACCAAAGGGCGCGGAACTGGCCTGGGGCTGGCTATCGTCAATCACATTGTTTCGGACCATCAGGCGCACATTCGCGTGGAAGACAATGTCCCCGCGGGCGCGAGGTTCACGATTGAAATTCCGGCGCTGGTGGAAACTCCGCAACTGGTGGTGCAATTTTGAAGGCTCCGCGGATTTTGGTGGTGGATGACGAACCGGGAATTCGCCAGTCGCTAGTGGGAGTCCTTCAAGATGAGGGTTATGGTGCCACCGCCGTTGAGAGCGGCGAGGCCTGTCTGCAAGCAATTACCGAAGTGAGTTACGGACTGATCCTGCTGGACGTGTGGCTGCCTGGAATTGATGGAATGGAGACGCTCGCCCGAATCCAGGAAGTCCCATTCGACCAACGGCCCGTGGTGGTGATGATCTCGGGGCACGGATCTATCGAAACTGCGGTGAAAGCGACCAAGCTGGGCGCTTTCGATTTTTTAGAGAAGCCGCTCTCCATCCGCAAGATCGCTGTCGTGACGAAGAACGCCCTGAATCAGAAGCGATTGGAACTGGAAAACACCCGCTATAAAGAGGACGCCGGATCGAATTACCGGATTATCGGAGAAAGCGTTCCGATGAAAGCGTTGCGGCAGCAGCTAGCGCTGATGTCGGGCACCAATGGCCGGGTGCTAATCTATGGCGAGAGCGGCACCGGCAAGGAACTGGTGGCCCATGCGCTGCATGCGTTAAGCCCGCGAGCGGATCACGCGTTTGTGGAAGTGAATTGCGCCGCTATCCCGGAAGAACTGATTGAAAGCGAGTTGTTTGGGCACAGCAAAGGGAGCTTTACTAACGCCCACGAATCCAAAACGGGCAAGTTTCACAAGGCCGACGGGGGATCGATATTCCTCGATGAAATTGGCGACATGAGCCTGCGCACCCAAGCCAAGGTGCTGCGCGCGTTGGAAGAGCAGAGATTCGAACCCGTGGGCGCGCATGAATCGATTCAGGTGGACGTGCGCGTGATCGCCGCTACCAATAAGAATCTGGAAGAAGAGATTGAACGCGGAAATTTTCGCGAGGATCTTTTCTACCGGCTGAACGTGATTCCTTTTCATGTGCCCCCGCTGCGGGACCGCTCGGAAGACGTGCCGGTGCTCGCGGATCACTTTTTACGCGAATTCACGACCGCTTATGGGCGCAAGCCCAAAGAGTTGACGCCGCAGGCGTATCAGATTCTTCGGGACCATCATTGGCCGGGGAATGTGCGCGAGTTAAAAAATTTGATCGAGCGTATCGTGATTTTGAATCCGCAAGTGAGGGTGGACGCTCGTCACATTCCGCTGGCGGGCACTCGCCGTTCTTCCGCCGAAAGGCCCATGGACCGATTTGGGAGTTTGCAAGAGGTTCGCGAAGCGGTGGAGCGGGAATACATCCTGAAAAAGCTCGACGAAACGAACGGAAACGTGACACGAACGGCGGAACTGCTGGGCCTGGAGAGAAGCAATTTGTACCGCAAAATGAAAACGCTGGGGATCGGTCCGGCCGAACCCCGCGCTTAAACGTTAGTGTCCCAGGAGACCGTATACTTCGAGAAAATTGGAATAAGTCGGCACGAAGACTTTGCCGTTCGCGACCGTGGGCGTGGCAAATTTCGAAAGAGTTGGAAGTGTATCGCGCGTGGGGTTCATGTTGCTGTTCCAAAGTTCCTTGGAAACGTCGGAAGCATCATAGGCGTGAAAGGTCCCGAAATTACTTGAGTTCGCATTACGGGTGGTTGCCCAGACGACGCCGCTGCCCGCCGTACTGCCGTTTGCCGACACAGCCAAAATGCCACCGGGAAAGCCGGAGATCACTTGATTTCCCTGAGAAGACGGTGTAGTCACGAATATACCGCCCGACATCTTATAGGCCTTGATGGTGTCTCCCCAACCCCAGAAGTAAGCTGAAAGCCCGTTAGAGTTATTCCACAGCGCAATGTTATAGATGCCGTAGACCACAGGCTGGAAAATTTGAAGAATTTGTCCGTTCCCAGGAACAAGATGGCCCATCCGGGTCTTATCCATGACGTAGAGATTGCCCAATTTGCTGCCCGCCAGGAGAGTATTGGTATTCGGAATAATTACGGCGCCACTGCTGCCGACATCCTTGTCACCGGAGTTCAGGCCGGCCCAGTAATCCGGCGTGAACCAGTCGGTGACAGTCAGAGTCGGAGTCGTAGTGCTCACCTTGATCACACTCTCACCCCAGTTAGAGACACCGTCATAATCACCGTTAGCGGTTTCGATGTAAACGTTCCCTGAAGTATCGACGGGAGGCGTTCGGCCAGACTGCCAAATGGAACCTTCATTCCCGTTGGGGGTGATGCAAAGCACACTCATCTGTTGTGAGACATTCGACGCGTTATAGCCCATAAACCAGCCGTGATATGGCGACGAATCGCAGTGGGATCCAAACGCGATATATACGTTTCCATTTGAAAGAATTAAACCGGGGCGTTGAAAATGCTGCGCGGGATCGAATGTAACCACGCCGCCAATGCTATTGGACCCCGAGCCTGGAACCGACGCCTGAATCACAACCGGGCTGCCAGGCTTTTCTTGCCCGTTACGAATGTCCAAGGCGTGCAATCGATATACCGAGTTTCCACCCTCGAAAGTATTGGCTACCAAGTAGATGGTGAAAGTCGTGACCTTGATAACCGGGGTGCTCATGATGCCGATTTCCGGAGAGTAGTTGAGGTCGGCGCAGTTGTAGAAACTCGCCGGAACCGAAGGGCCTAGGTTCTTCGACCAAACTGGAGTGCTGTTCGCGGCAATATCAGCGTCAAAGGCGAACACTGTGTTGTGCATGGTCGCGGTAAACACCACATTTGTTGCTCCGGGCGTACTCCCCGGAAGCCAAAGGGGCTGCCCATAAATGTTACCGTCAACGGCGCGTGTGAATATCTTGCCAAAGGTCACTGGGTTGACGTTGGTGGTGTTGAGGATGGTCTCCTTCAGATTGGAGTTGGTCCGGTTCGGATCATAGCCTCCAGTCCAAATAATTGGCTGAGAGAACGCAGGGATGGTGCCGAGGCACAAGATAAGGGCCGATATATATTGAGTGCGCAAAAACAATCCTCCGAGGTCGATACGACAAATGGTTTCCTCGATTATACGGTTTTGCAATGACCTAAACAAGCATTTTGTTTACTTTTGTTGATACTAGTTCGTGAGATTTGGCGATCCTTCATCGCGAAACGCGTTATCATTTTCCATGATTGCCGCGATATGACGGCGGAAGTTCTTCAGCGGCGGCCCGCACGTTAAGCTGCGGACGTAAGGATATTTTTTCTATGGGATGGAGGGCCGGAAGGACCGCGCCGTTGCGGAACGCGAGGCGGGCGGAATCGTAGAGCAGGCGGGCTGTGCTGATGTCGCCGAGGTCTGCGCTGGTCGGTGGGGAGAAGTGGGCGTCCGAAGGACGATCAGCGTAGATGTCGAGAGGCAGGTAAATGCCGGTGATTTCGTCGTCGGAGCCTCCGAGTGGCCTCACGATAAGAAGGTTATCGGGATCTTCTGAGGGCAGGACCACCCACTCCCGGCCACGCAGGGTTACCAGTTTGCCGGGTTGTAGTTGACCGCGCATTTCAGGGAAACCCGGCAACCGCAATCGCCTGTTGCCGACGGGTCATTTTACTTTCCGGAAAACATCGGAGCGCTGGGCGACCCGCGTGGCGAGATCCTCTCGGTAATGCCAAGCCCAGACCTCATCGCCTCGCGAAATGATGAGCTGGCGCTGTTCTTCGTCGCGCTGGCGAGTTGCTTATTCGTTGTGCGGGGACCCTCCGTGCGCTTCTTCATGTAGCTGGGTTCAGCGCCTCCGCAGACATTCAGTCCGGCGCGGTCGCGCCATTCCGAATCTAGTTCGATGCCGTAAGGCGGATCGGTCACCATCAAGCTCGGCTGCGCGCGCTTCAGCAAGCGTTCCACGTCTGAGGCGGAAGTACTGTCTCCGCAGATCAGGCGGTGCGGCCCTAACATTCACAGATCGCCAGCCATCGTCACCGGAACAGGCGGAGCGTCCGGAACTTGGTCTTCATCAGTCAATGCGCCGGTTTCATCAGCCATCAATTCCATGAATTCGTCTGCATCGAAGCCGGTTAGATGGAGATTGTAGCCTTCCTCCTGAAGCGCTGCCAGTTCGACCGCCAGCATGTCGTCGTCCCAACCCGCACTTGCTGCCAAGCGATTGTCGGCAATGATGTACGCGCGCTTCTGCGTCTCGGTGAGGTGATCGAGGATGATGACCGGGACTTCGGGAAGGGACAACTTGCGAGCCGCCAGCAGGCGACCGTGGCTGGCAATGATTCCGGCGTTGGTGTCTACAAGCAGCGGATTGGTGAAGCCGAATTCCCGAATACAGGCCGCAATCTAAGCGACCTAAGCATCCGAGTGTGTCCGGCATTTCGGGCATACGGGATGAGGCGATAAAGCGGCCAATGTTCAATGCGACTCGTAAGTTCTGGAGCTGAAGACGGAGTTTTCGCGCGCATAGCTCTCGGGTGATCCCTCGGAGAGCGCGCTACGCGCTGGTCTTGCGAACTGATCTACTACACATTTTACTACATCTGTGATTTACCGTACGGAGCCTATCACAAAAAATGAGCGGCTGGTGTTCCTATTCAACCCGCACGGCGGGATACGTGCATCACACACCGGACATGAAGTTAAGCGAACTTATCCTTTTTAGTTTTATTACTGTCGCTACCGCGCATAACTCGGCCGCGGCGAGTCTACCAGACCAGAAAGCTCGTGAGGAGCAGATTCTCAAAGCGATAGACGCGGCACAGCTGGAACGTGAGCAGCGGCTCGTCGGGTACTCAGTCGCAGAGCATTACACGATCCGAAACAGCCATTTCTCTGTGCCTGCTGAGACCACAACCGCGACGACTTACGCCAAAGATAGTGGCAAGACCTATCGTGTAGTCTCAAGATCTGGACCCGCGTTACTTCAAACCCACGTCCTCGATCGCCTTCTCAAGGAGGAGACAGACATGAGTCGGGGCGAGGGGCGGAAGAACGCTTTAGTCACCTCCGCGAACTATGCCATGAAGCTTGCCGGACAGGAGACCGTGAACAGTCATCTCTGCGACCTTGTTGAATTAACTCCGCGCGTGAAGAGTGCCCACCTTCTCAAGGGGCGGGCTTGGATGGATTCTGCAACACACATCCTTGTTCGCATTGAAGGCCAGCCAACGGCCAGCCCAGCATTTTTGGCTGGCCGGCCCGAGGTCGTCCGGGATTACACGGAAATAGACGGCTTCTCTCTGGCCTCTAAGAGCCGCGCGCTCTCCGAAACGTTCCTGTTAGGCAAGACGGAATTGACTATCGAATACGCTGGCTACTCCGTGAACAGCGCCGTTAAGACCAGCGAATCGGTCAGCCTCAAGCAAGGCGCGACGCGTCAGTAGGAGAGCAGCCCATCCCTGAGGGCTAATTTCACCTACCTATCTGTTACCGTGTGACGCCGCAGTTTGATACCCGCAAGTAGCGGCCTTTTTCATCGCTTCCATGCCGTCCTGGATGGAGAGCAAGGGAGTTGTCTTCACCGTCTTGCAGGCTCCGCCCGCAGCGACCGCCATCGAAAACGCAGCGGCAGCAACGGTGTCCGGCATTGCTACAATGCCAATCACGTCGTAGTCACCGAAGGAGAGCCAAAATCGTTCCATGGTGCCTCCCAGTTTTTGGAGAGCCGCTTCAACCGCCTTCGCGCGGTCGTGCGGATTCGCTACCATCACCGCCCAAGTCTCCGCGGTATAGGATAGCTGGATCAAATAGTGAGTCATAGTTTTCGCCTCTGCGCGATTATACTCGAAATAATCGTGGCTAGCTTGCATTCCGACTAGGTAATTTCTCCACCAGCTGGTTCGTCTCTTACGGCCCTCATGGCACAGCTGGCGTTGGCTAAGCCGCAAACCGCAGCTAAAAGAGCGAAGGTGTGTTCATGCCTGAACGCTGCATAACCACAGTTATCCAGACCACCGACCTGCGTGTCTCCGCCGTATTACTGATGCCAACGAAGTCGAACTCTGGCTGCACCGGCAGCCTAGTCCGATTACCCGAAGTTGTTATTTTCGCGATGTGAACCGGCTGCTGAAGTGGACTGGCAAGACTCTGACGGAGACGAGTGCCCTAGATCTGGAACGCTTCGCCGCGTCATTAGCGGACGCGGGACTCGCGCCGATTTCGCAGGGGCGAACGATCAAGGCCATTCGCAGCCTGTTTGGGTTCGCGAAAAGAATCGGCTACTGCACGAATACCGCCGCTTCGCTGGACTTGCCTCGCTGCGAAAGTCGTCTGTCGGAACGGATCGTCGCGGAAGAGGACGTGCGCCGAAGATCGCGCTCGAGCCCGACTTCCGAAACCGATTACTGTTAGCGCTCATTTACACGGCTGGAATTCGGGTGTCGGAAGCATGCCGCCTCACTTGGCGCAATCTGCAGATCCTCGCGGATTCCGGCCAAATCATCGTGTCCGGAAAGGGGCGTCGCCACCGCGCCATTCTGATGCCGCAGTGCCTTTGAACGGACCTGGTCGCGTTCCGAGCGGCAGCGCCATCACACGCGCCGATATTTTCTTCGCGAACTGGCAACTGCCTGGAGCCTTCGCGCGTGCTGAGAATCGTGAGAGAAGCCAAGAATGCGCCGGCATCGAAGCCAACGTGACTACGCACTGGCTCAGACACGCTCACGCCTCACACCTCTCGACAATGGCGCGCCCATCCATCTCGTTCAGGCAACGCTTGGACATGCATCAGTCGCTACAACGAGGCAGTACTTGCATGTCCGTCCGGGACAGTCGAGTTCGAGCTTCATCTCGGTTTCGTAGGCCTTGCAGTTTGTTGCAGAAGGTTGCGGCCAAAGTCCTGTTCCTCAGCGAGTTTTTCAACAGCATCTACCCTTCTGGAACAAAAGATTTTAACGCCTCCGCTTGACTTCGTACTTACGTAAGGGGTTTACACTGCAAGCAGAGAAGGGAAAAGCGATGGAGAAACTAACGACTGGCCGCGTTGCCCGACTTGGCGGCGTCAATCTCGAAACCATCCGGTATTACGAGCGCCGGGGTTTGTTGCAAAAGCCTCCGCGAACTGAGGCCGGGTATCGGCAGTTCTCCCCGGAAACAGCGCAACGGCTGCGATTTATAAAACGCGCGAAGGAGCTTGGTTTCTCGCTCGATGAGATTGGGGATTTTCTGGCGCTGCGCGTTCAACCGAAGCGACATCGCGGGGATGTCCGTACCCGCGCCGAAGCGAAGATAGCCGACATAGAAAGTAAAATCGAAACCCTTGCCGCGATGAAAACCATTCTGCGCGGCCTTGTCAATCAATGCGAACATTGCGCGTCCGAAGAATGCCCAATTCTGGCAAGCCTCGACGGGGAGAGGTCACTATGACACGAGAGGTTTCTTGGCCCTAGGACATGACCATACCTCCGTTTGCAACCTAGTCTGGAAAGCAATTTATGCACGCAAAATCCGCATTCCGTTCCGGAAACTTCTTAGTCGTATCGAACACTGGCCGCTTGATCGGCTGATCCCGTATGCCAGAAATGCTCAGACTCAGCAGAGACCATATTGTGCATGAGGCTTGCAGCCCTCCTACGTCGGGTTTCAGGGCTGGAAGCTCACTTTCCCGCACGCAATTTCGACCGCAGTCCATGAGATGGTTATTGGCTGAGCGCTAGTGCGTCTATGCCCGCACATTTCAATGACTCGGCGTATCCGGGGTCGACTCGATAGATACGTCTGTCTTCCATCGCCTTATCCGACCAAATGCGGAAACGTGTTGTCTAAAGCCGTGCGCAAGTGCAACCGTGCCAGTGCCGGGAAGCACCGGAGCAGAAAGCCAAACGACTCTTCATAACAAAGTCGCAATGAGAGTAACTGATCGAGGGCCGGGATGCGGCGCTTGCGCTGAAAAAAGTCGATCTCTTCGTCAAGCGCAGCCCGGCGTCCGTGATAGCAGAAGTAGCAATTGTGCACCGACCGTTTGAGCGCACCCATGGCGTATCCCGTCGGGCCGTTAAGAAAGAGGAACAAACTCGCCGTCAATAGCACCTGATTAAAGAGCGAGAAGAAAGCTTTGAAAACATCCAGACGACGGATCGGCGGCAGGTGGATCTGCGCGAGCAATTCTTCCCCGCCGACGGTTACTGCGGAAAAGACAATACTCGGGATGACCACGCGATCCACAAAAAAAGCCTGCGCCGGTTTCAGGCCCAGCATGCGCCCCGGATCACCGGAAAGCAGATCGCAACGCACACAGACGAATAATGAATGATCGTTACCCGTTACACGGTTGACTAGTGATTCGAGCCCGCCCTGTCGTTTTGAACAAGCTGTGCCCAGTCCGTGCTTAATCTCCAGTAGCTTTATAGCGGCTCTCAAACGAGGCTGGCACTCCGGCCGGCAGTATCCGGGAGGACCAGGATCAAGTCCACGTCCGACACGGTCCCCGAGAATCCGCCCGCCGCCGCGCTTCCGAACAAGATCACGCTCACCGGTGCGCATTCACCGCCCTTGCAGGTTTCCAGAATGGCAGCGATGTAATGCTGCACGCGGGGTGGCAACAGCATTGGGACTGAGCGCGCGATCACCCATCCAGTATGATCCCTGAGATCTCGTCGCTCTGGGCGGAATCCAGGTTCACCTTGCCCAAGTAGGATTTATTACCCAGGTGAACGCTAACGAAGTTTGTCAAAGAGTGTGTAGGAAGGCGAGAAGATGTTCACGCCCTCCCAACTTAAGATTTATGCCAAATTCGTGACCTTTGATGGCGCGCGTCTTTGTTCCCGGTGGGATCCATCCGCCGGGCTCGTGCGTTCCCTCCAAGCGATTTGGGTCGAACATCTCTTCCAGGCTCGCCGCAGATCCATCGTGCAAATAATGGCCTATAAGCCCCGGAAGAGGAAGATCGCGGTGGTGCACCAATGGCGGCAGCGCCGTGCCTGCGTCGGAAAACTGGTGCAATGGGACACGTCGGTGCACGATTGGCTGGAGGGGCGCGGATCGCGTCTTTACCTGATCGCCGTGATCGACGATGCGAGCAGTCGAGTATACGAACCGTCACAGGCCTGGAAGGCCTGATGGAAGAACTCTTCGTCGGGCTTCTCGCGGGCGGAATCACCCCGGGCAGAAACGTCCGTAATTATATACTTGACACAGGGAATGTGGTAGACTCCAAGCTATGCCGAGGGACGTATCTAGCTCATGATTCACGAGGCCTGGCTCTG
>JANYJA010000192.1 GCA_025358575.1 Terriglobia bacterium | reverse complement strand
CAGGGCATCCCGTGGCCGCCGAAAGATAATCCGGTGCTGTATAAGCCGGCGTTACCCGCGCGCTATCGGGGGATCGCTGCGCCGCTCGGAATCAAGGGCGCGATCGAGGTGGAAGCCAGCCCGTGGCTGGAGGACAACCAGTGGGTGCTTGATCAAGCGGCGAACAATCCGATCGTTCTCGGGATGGTGGGCAACCTCGAAATTGGTAAGCCGGACTTCCGCAAGAACTTTGATCGTTTCCACAAGAACCCGCTGTTCTTGGGAATCCGCTGCGGAAATTTGTGGGATCGCGATCTGGGCACGGATATGAAGAATCCCGAGGCAATCGCAAATCTAAAGGCGTTAGCCGATGCCGAACTGGAACTCGATATCGCTAACCCCACGCCCGCATTGCTCGCCGACGTTCTGCGGCTGAAGGATCGAATTCCGAACTTGCGAATTGTTCTGGATCATCTGCCGCAGATCGAGCTGCCAACCGGTGTTCTGCGCGAACTCGGCAAGCGTCCACAGATCTATGCGAAGGTCTCTGAAGTCCTTCGCCGCGAAAATGGCCAGGTGCCGACGGAACTCAGTTTCTATAAACCTAGGCTCGATGAACTTTATGAGATCTTCGGACAGGACCGGCTAATGTACGGGAGCGACTGGCCGAATAGCGACATTTGGGCGCCGTATCCCGAGGTTTTAAAAATCACTCGCGCCTATTTTGCCGACAAAGGCCCAGCAGTGGCTGCGAAGATATTTCATAAAAACTCCCAGGCGGCATATCGATGGAAAAAGCGCTCATCCTCCTCATAGCGCTTTCAGCGTTTGCCGCCGACGATCCGAAGTCGGTCGAGCTGTTTGAAAAACAGGTCCGCCCGGTGCTTGCGGCAAAGTGTTACTCGTGCCACGGCCCCGCGCAACAGTTTTCATCGCTTCGTGTCGACTCGCGTGAAGCTCTTCTGAAAGGCGGCAATCGCGGAGCCGCGCTCATACCAGGCGACGTAAATCTGAGTCTGCTTGCGAAAGCAATTCGTCACGATGGCCTGAAAATGCCTGTGGGTGGAAAGCTCACGGATACGGAAATCGCCGCCGTCGAAAGTTGGATCGCGGCCGGCGCCCCGTGGCCCACGGATACGCCGAAGGCTTCTGCCGTCACTAATCCCGGACTTTACGAGCGTCTTCGCAAAGAGCACTGGGCATTCCAGCCGGTGCGCGATCCAAAACCCGAGATTTCAATTGACGGCTTCATCTCGGCAGCGCTCGCCAAGGAGAGCCTGAAGCTTTCCGATCCCGCCGACCGCCCCACTTTGATCCGCCGTCTGAGTGTGGTCATCACCGGCATGCTGCCAACGCCTCTGGAAGTCGATCTCTTCGTGCATGACCAATCGCCCAAAGCCTATGAGCGGCTGGTGGATCGCTTGCTAGCTTCGCCGCATTTTGGCGAACAATGGGCGCGTCACTGGATGGATGTAATGCGTTTCGCCGAAACATTCGGCAACGACTGGAATTACGAAAACAAAGGCGCATGGCTTTACCGCGACTACCTGATTCGCGCCTTTAATCGAGATGTCCCGTACGACCAGTTAATTCGCGAGCACCTCGCCGGCGATCTGCTCGAAAAGCCGAGAATGAATCTGCAAGAGGGCATCAATGAATCCGTGATCGGGACCGCCTCACTGCGTCTCGGCGAGCTCGGACATGACGACTGCATCCGCTTTCGGCAGATCCGCACGGATGTGGTCGACAACCAGATCGATACGCTAGGCAAGGCGTTTCAGGGCCTCACTATTGCCTGTGCGCGCTGCCACGATCACAAGCTTGACCCGATTCCCACCAGCGATTACTACGGGCTGTATGGCGTGTTGACGAGTTCGCGAATGGTGATGAGAGATGCCGACGCGCCCAACTTGAACGATGCCGCCAAGCGCCGATTGAAAGAACTGAAGCCACTCATCCGTGCCGAACTGGCGAAGCAGTGGATTGCGGAAAGCAGCGCCATGCCGCGTTATTTGATGGCGGCCCATCGCGCTTGGAAAGGTGAGCCTTCGCTGCCGCGGGATCTTAGCGAGCTGTCGCTTGATCGGGTGCAGGCCTGGGTCACCCTTCTTGAACAGAATCAGCCAAGCATGGAGCAGCCCCTCTATCCATGGATTCATGAGGGACAGTGGAGCGACGTAAAGTCCGGTTACGCCGAAGAATCGCAAAAGCGTACGGTGTTCAATAGGGAGCATTTCATTCCGTTTGGAGATGTTGCGAAGGACGGCTTCGGCGGCTGGCATGCCGATGGAAATGCGTTGAGCGATGGCGCTTCGCCGAGCGGCGAATTTGCCGTCGCGGAGAGCGGCGCGAATGCGGTAACGGGCGTGTTTCCGGCGGGTCTTTACACCCACGCTTTATCTGAACGGCTCAGCGCGGCGCTGCGTTCTCCGGTGGTTCCGAAAGATAAGAAGTTCGTCAGCCTTCAGGTGCTCGGCGGCAAGCTGGGAGCTTGGCGAACCGTTCTCGACAACTGCATGCTGAGCGAGGACTACCAGCTTATCGACCACAATTCTCCGCAATGGCTGAAAGTTCCGAATCGCGATGATCAACAGGCACTGCCGTTCTACGTTGAGCTCGTCACGAAGGAAGAAAATCCGCGCATCCCAGACCGTCCCGGCCGTCTCAAGGTGACGCAGGAGCAGATGGACTCACCGGATTCTTATTTCGGCATTACCCGCGCGGTCTTGCACGATGTCGATGAATCGCCCAAGGACGAGCTTTCGCAGTTCAGCGGCCTGTTGGATGGCGCAGCCCCCGCGAGTTTGACAGAGCTTGCCGAGCGCTACAGCTCCGTGATTCGACGTTCCCTGAACCGCTGGTCTGAAGCCAGGGCGACCGATGATGACGCCCGCTGGATATCGTGGCTGCTCGAAAATAGGCTGCTTACTAATTCCAGCCGCCTCAGCCCGCGCTTGTCGTCATTGATTGATGAGTATCGCTACACCGAGGCCCGAATCGCGGCGCCGAAAGTATTCAACGGAATGGCCGATCTCGATGCCGGTTACAACTTCGCCGTGCTGCCCGGCGGCGACGCGGCGCATCCCGGCAGAATGGTGCCGCGCGGATTTCTGCAGCTTGTTTCGGGCAATCAAGATGGTTTCAAAGTGTTCGGCAGCGGCAGGCGCGAGGTTGCCGAACTCATCGCGAGCCCTTCCAATCCGCTGACCGCGCGCGTGATGGCAAACCGCATCTGGCTGCACATTTTCGGGCGCGGCATTGTGCCTACGGCCGACAACTTTGGCGTCTATGGAGAGCGCCCCTCGCATCCCGAATTGCTCGATTCGCTGGCTGCGCGATTTATGCGCGATGGCTGGTCCATCAAGAAGCAAATTCGTTATTTAGTTCTGTCGCAAACATTTCAGCAAGCCAGCAAGCCATCGCCGGCAGCCGTCACGGCGGACGCTCAGGACCGGCTGCTTTCGCATTACCCGGTGCATCGCATGGAAGGCGAATCCATTCGCGATGCGATTTTGACAGTATCGGGGCGACTCGATCCCGTGATGTATGGCGGCAGTATTCATCCGTATCGCGAAGAGCCCAAGGATTACCGTAAGCTTTTCCAGGGCCCGCTCGATGGCGACGGACGGCGCAGCATTTATCTGAAGGTAACCCGCCACGAGGGCTCGCGTTTTCTCGAAACATTCGACTTTCCGAATCCCATGGTGGCGCGCGGAAATCGCGATAGCACCAACGTGCCGCCGCAGGCGTTGGCGCTGATGAACGACCCCTTCGTGCTGGATCAGGCAGGGTTTTGGGCGGATCGCTTGATCGCGCAAAAGGCTCCCACAATCAACGCTCGCCTCGATGCTATGTTCCGCACGGCGCTTGGCCGTCTTCCGGACGATGCGGAAAGAGCGCGTTTTACGGGTCTTGCCAAAGAGCTTGCCAGCTTGCACAAAGCGGTTCCCGACAAGCTGCTCGACAATCGAGATGTGTGGAAAGACATGGCGCACGCTATGTTCAATTTGAAAGAATTCGTCTACATTCGGTGACTCACATGAAAAACGATTGTCCCGGTTGCATGAGCGCTCCACTATCGCGGCGCGACGCGCTCAAATTCGCTTCGAACGGATTCGGGCTCATGGCGCTCTCCGCGCTGATGGCCGATCAATCATACGCCGGACTCTCCACGCACACGACCGACTTCACTCCTAAAGTCAAGAACGTCATCTTCTGCTTCATGCCCGGCGGCGTGTCGCATATCGATACGTTTGATCCCAAGCCGAAACTTGCCGAGCTGGATGGGAAATCGTTCGATGGTTTTTATCAGGTGGGTGCTAAGAAGGAAACGAATCGCAAGTGGGTGAAGAGCCCGTGGCAGTTCGCGCAGCATGGAAAATCGGGAATTTGGGTGAGCGAGTTATTTCCGCACATCGCCACTTGTGTCGATGAAATGACCATGATCCGTTCGATGGTTTCCGGCTTCCCGCTGCACCCCCGCGCCAACTTGCTGATGCATACCGGGCGCAACACCGGCGGATATCCGAGCCTCGGCTCGTGGATCAATTACGCGTTGGGCAGCGAGAACAAGAACCTGCCGGGATATGTGCTGCTGCATGCTGGGGCGGTGCCGCCCGGCGGCCTTGAAAACTTCTCGAATGGGTTTCTTCCAGGGACTTTCCAGGCGACGGCGATGCAGGCGGAAGGCGAGCCTGTAATAAACATTAAGCCGGCCGACAAAGACCCGAAAATTCAGCGCGCCAAGCTTGACGTGCTGATTCAGGAGGACCGGCAATTTCTGCAATCCATCGGGACGGACGACGGCGTGGATTCCGCTATCCAAAATTACGAGATGGCTTACAAGATGCAGTCCGTGGTGCCGGATGTTTTGAATCTCGACAAGGAAAGCGAGGCCACCAAGAAGCTTTACGGGTTAGACTCGGCGGATCACAATAAGCGACTGTACAGCTTGCAGTGCCTGCGCGCACGGCGCCTGATTGAATCGGGAGTGCGATTCGTCGAGATCACATGCCCGGAAATTTATGGCATGAATAACGGCACGTGGGACCAGCACACTGAGCTTCGCAAAGGACACGAAGGCAATGCACTGATTACGGATCAGGGCATTGCCGCCCTGGTGAAAGACTTGAGGGCTCGCGGATTGCTCGATGAAACGCTGATAGTGTGGGCCACTGAATTCGGCCGCACACCGCACGCGCCGATTCTCGATGGCCGCGATCATCATGAAACCGCGTTCACCGTTTGGATGGCGGGCGGCGGCTTAAAAAAGGGCTTTGTCTATGGCGCGACCGATGAAGTGGGCATGCATTCAGTCGAGAACGTGACGGAAGTCTACGATCTGCACGCGACCATTTTACAGTTACTCGGTCTCAACCATAAGAAGCTGACGTACCGTTTCGGCGGACGCGACGTAAGCTTGACCGACGTGCACGGGCATGTGACCAGCGACGTGCTTTCGTGAAAGTCAGGTTCCTTGTCGATGGTGATCGCGCGGCGTGGAAGACCTTGTGGCGCGGCTATCAAGAATTTTACGAAGTTGAGATTCCGCCCGAAGTCACGGAGCTAACTTGGCGGCGGTTCTTAGATCCACACGAGCCGATGTGGGCGCACGGCGCTTTTGCCGGTGAGGAGTTGATCGGCATGGTTCACTATATTTTTCATCGCACCTGCTGGGCCGAGGGTCGCGACTGCTATCTGCAGGACCTGTTCACAAGCGCCGAGCACCGTGCTGGCGGCGTTGGCCGGGCGCTGATCGAGTCAGTGTACAGCGCGGCGCAAGAGGCCGGCTGCGGCAGAGTACATTGGTTAACTCACGAGACCAACGCCAGGGCGATGCTGCTCTATGACAAAGTGGCGGAGCGTTCGGGGTTCGTGGAATACGAAAGGCGCATCGTCGCCTCGGCGACGGGAGTCACGTAACCGCCTACGTCAATTCCTTCGGAACCGGCGTTGCCGCGGATCGCAACATGCAAGAGGCTGCGGCGGCCCATCTTCACTCCTTGCTCGCTCACAAAGCGCGAGCCAGAGGCTCCCGACACCAGTTTGTGTTTGATCATATAGGCCGCGAGAGGGCCCGTGGCACTTCCGGTGGCCGGATCTTCGGAGATCCCGTAATCAGGCGCGAACATCCGCGAATACGCGCCCTCGTCGGTGGCGGCAAATACGAACACGCACCCGGGCTCAGCGTAAGCTTCTTTGAGCCGAGTCATCCCGCGCACATCAAGCCAAGCTCGATCCACCGCTTCTTTGTCCTTCAACGCGACGAAGATAGTCGGATTCCCCGCGTTAAACAGTTGCGGCGTGGGACCGGCCAAGTCGCGTGGGTCGAGACCCAAGACCTCGGCGCACAATCCGGCATCGAATGTCGGTCCAAAGCGGATAGGAGGGTTAGTCAACCAGATGAGGGGTGTGTCGCCGGCTTCCACACGCACGGGAACCGGGCCGATATTCTCTTCGAGCACAACCGCTCGCTATCCCTCGGCACGATGCCCTCTTGCATCAGTACGAAGCTGGTGCCCACAGTCGGATGCCCCGCGAAGGGCACCTCGCGGGCGGGCGTGAAGATTCGCAGTTTCGCGGCGAACTCGGGAGTTGAGGGCGGCAGAACGAATACGGTTTCGGAAAGATTGAGTTCGCGCGTGATACGCTGCATGGTGACATCGTCAATGCCGAAACCATCGGGAAAAACGGCCAGCGCGTTGCCTTCGAGCGCGTGCTGCGTGAACACATCTACAACGTGATATTTCCAGGTGCGCATAAATTACAGTATACTTAGTCAATTGGCTAATTGTCTATATGAAGGTTGAAGCGGCTCTCAGGTCAGTGGCAAATAAGCGGCGCCTGCAGATTTTAGAGTGGCTGAAAGACCCCACCGAGCACTTTCCGCCGCAGGTCGATGGCGACCTTGAGGATGATGGCGTGTGCGGTCTCTTGATCGCCAAGAAACTGAACGTGAGTCAGCCGACCGCGAGCGAACATCTGAAGATTATCGCCAACGCGGGCTTAATAACAGGAAAACGGATCAAGCAGTGGACGTTCTACAAGCGCGATGAGCGCGCTATCAAAGAACTCAAAAAGCGAATCGCGAAGACGCTTTAGCGAAGTTCGGCCACAAGCTCGATTTCCACGCACGAACCGAGCGGAATCTGCGCCACTCCGAATGCGCTGCGGACATGCTTCCCTGGTTCGCCGAAGACCTCGCCGAATAGCTCCGATGCGCCGTTAGCGACCAGATGGTGCTCGGTGAACGTGGGCGCGCTATTGACGAGTACCATGAGCTTCACGATGCGGCTGATGCGGTTCAAGTCGCCGATGGCCGCGTGCATTGTGCCGATTAGGTCAATGGCAACGGAGCGGGCTGCTTCCTTCCCCCGATCCGTGGTCATGTTGAGACCAAATTGTCCGACCCACGGCTTTCCATCCTGCTTCGCGATATGACCGGACAGGAAAAGAAGATTTCCGGTGATTGCGTACGGCACGTAGAGCGCCGCGGGAGTCGCAATGGGCGGCAAGGTTATCCGCAGGGCAGTGAGTTTTTCGTAAACCGACATAGCTTTAGCTTAGCGGTTGCGGCCCGATACATTCATCTGCAGATCCACCGTCGGATTCACGCGCAGAATGAAGTTGCTCGGATTCTTCATTCCCCACTGCACATAAGGCATTGTGAAACTTGAAGACGCGGTGACCATGCCGCCTTGCATTTGCACCTTTGCCGCGAAGGTCACGTCGTGATCGGTGCCGTGGATGCGGAGTGTGCCATGGACCGACTCCGAAGCAATCTTGTCCGGAACGAAGACGGCTTCGGGGTACTTGTCGCTTTCGAGAATGTCTTTGTGCATGCGGCGGTCACGGGCAGCGCTGCCGGTGTCGCCGCTTTTGACGTCGATGACGATCTGACCGGCGGCCTTGCCGGTGGCGGGATCGTAGCGGACTTCGCCGCTCTTAATTTTGAAGGTGCCGTGGACGGTGTGCAATACGTCCCCGAGGGTGAACTGGACAGAGCTTTTGGCGGGATCGAGGGTGACGACCACTTCCTGCGCAAGGCCGGGGAGGGCAGCCAGCGCGATGAACAGGAGGCTAGCGGGTATGCGCCGACGCACCGACATGGACGGCCAGGAGACCGGAAAAAATCGAGGGTTCATAAGTTAGGGCACTGAGAATACGGTTACGGAGCCACGAGGAGCGGTCGAGCAGAAGCATGCCCTGTCCCATCAGGGCGGGGCGCCGCATGGCGCGGCGATGGGCGGATTCGTAGGCTTGCAGGTTCTCGGAAGCAAGGGCATCGGCTAACGCGGTGGCTTGGCGGAAGGAAAGGCACAGACCTTCGCCAGTGATGGCGTCCACGGAGCCGGATGCGTCGCCGATGAGCGCGACGTTATCTTTGGTGACATTGCGGAAACGGCGGGTAACGGAAACGGCGCCACGCTCAGTGGTGACAGGGACAGCGCGGGCAACGCGATCATGCACTTGCGGAACGCTGTCCAGGGCTTCATCCAAACGAAGATGCGGGTCGCGGGAGATAACGACGACGCAGACTTCATCGGCGGCGACAGGGGTGATGTAGATCTGGAAAGTAGGACCCCAGTGGATTTCCATGCAATCTGTCCAGGGTGCGAGTCGGTAGTGTTTGCGGAAGGCGAACCGGCGGACGGCGGGAGGTGAAGTGTCCAGGCCAGCCCAGCGGCGGACCTGGGAATTCTGACCGTCCGCGGCGACAATCCAACGGGACTTAATGTTCTGGCCATCGAGGTTAACGCCATCGGACGAAAGGCCGCGGACGCAGGCGCGCCATCTCAGATAAACGCCAGCGTCGAGTGCGCGCTGAGTGAGGATATCGTGCAAGGCGGTACGGCGAATACCGAAGCCGTTACCGGTGGGGAAACTGGCATCGACGGAACGGCTGCGATTAAGGAAGCGAATGCCGCGGAAAGGGAAGCAGCGGGATTCGTCGAGAGAGATGCCGAGTGCAGTTAACGCGGAGAGCGAATCGGGCATCAAGCCTTCGCCGCAGGTTTTGTCGATTGGGGGGACGGAGGGGTCGGCGAGGATGACGCGGAAGCCTCGATCGCGACAAGCGATGGCTGCGGCTAATCCAGCGGGACCGCCTCCAACGACAAATACGTCGGTCTCGTGCTGATGGGTGGACGAACTCAAATGTTGACGACCCTTCGCGCGAGGCCCAAGGCCTCGGTCCAGAAGGAACTGGATGTATGCATTAAGTCCACCACATTTGCGGCGGCTTCGACGAAGCGGTCGAGCTGATCGTCGGTGACGACCAGCGGTGGAGCGACTTTGAGGACGAGGAAATTATTGCCGCAGATTTGGGTGAGGATACCGGCATCGCGAAATAGGCGCATGACGAGCACTTGGCCGAACATGCCGGCGTGGATCTTCATAAAGGTTTCGAAGGGAGCTCGAAGGGCCATTTTTCGAGGGGCTGCAAATTCGATGCCGCTCATCTGGCCCAGGCCTCTTATTTCTTTAACCATTTCATAACCGGCGAGTTTCTGGCGAAGTCGCTGGCGCAGATAGTCGCCGGCTTCGAGAGCGCGTTGGCCGAGGCGATGGTCGCGCAAGACCTGGAGCGTGGCGAGACCCGCGCGCATGGCCAGGGAGTTCTCGCTGTAGGTGGAAGTGTGGACGATGGAGCGTTTGAGGGAGCTGTAGACGGAAGCGTAGATGGCGTCCGACATAAGCAGCGCGCCGCTGGGGACGAGGCCGCCGCTAAGGGCTTTGGCCATGACGACCATATCGGGCTCAACGCGATCAAAATGGTGGGCTGCAAGAAATTTGCCGGTGCGGTACATGCCGGTTTGCACTTCATCGAGCACGAAGAGCGTGCCGTAGCGGCGGCAGAGCGATTGGGCGGATTCGAGATAACCAGGTTCCGGGATGCGTATGCCGGCCTCGCCCTGCACGGGCTCAAGAAAAAGAGCGGCGAATTTGCGCGTGGCGAGTTTCTCTTCGAGGCGCTTCAGGTCGCCGAAGGGTACGGTGTGGGAATCGGGTAGCAGGGGGCCGAAGCCCTCGCGCCAGAAATCATCCCCCATTAAGGAGAGCGCGCCGCAGGTGAGTCCGTGAAACGCTCCTTGGGCGTAGAGCAGGCCGGGGCGGCGGGTGTGGGCGCGCGAAAACTTGATGGCGGCCTCCACGCCTTCGCTGCCGGAACTGCAAAAGAAGACTTTCCGAACGCGACCACCGGCGAGCGAGCAGAGCCGATCGGCCAGTTCGCCGGCCAGATCCGGAACGTGGCTTTGCAGCATGGCGGGCCCGCGGCGGTCTAGTTCCTGGTGGAGCGCCGCGATGATTTCAGGGTGGTTGTGTCCGGCGTTGTGGACGCAATAGCCGGAAAGAAAATCGAGGATAACGCGGCCATCGGAGGTGTGCAGTTCAGCCCCGAGACAGCGCTCGTAATGAACGTCAAGCTGGAGCACTTGCAACAGCCGAACCCATTGAGGGTTGACGCGATCGTGGTAATGCGATTCAAGGGCGGGGGCTAACGCAGGTGTCGGCAAGAAATGGGGCCTGACCAGAACGACGCCCAATAGCTGGAGGCGGTTCCAGCAAAAGGACCGCTCCCTGTGGCACGTAGGAATAGCTTGCGTGCCATCAACAAAGATTAGAATGAACTCAGCAGCCTCAGGAATGCCCCCGAAATTCTACCTCATTTTAAAGTACAGCTCAGCGATCTTTGCGGTTGCGATTGAGTTGCTGTTGCGTATAGCGCTCTGGCAATGGGTGGGCTCGGCGGCACCTTACTCGGTCGTTTTCGTCGTGGTCTTACTCGTCGCTTCGTACGCGGGCACCGGACCGGGCATCGTTGCGGCGATCGCCGGCGGCGCTTCGGTGGTGTATTTCCTGGAACCGCCGCGCTTTTCTTTCATGCTCACAAATCGAAACGAGTATTTGGGGCTGGTGCTGTATGCGGCTACCTCGGGGATGATTATTGCTATCTGCCGCGCCTGGCGACTCGAGAAAAAGAAGTCCCGCGAGAATCTGGAGCGGGCGGCGCAAAGCACTCGAGAGGCAGAAGCGGCGCGCGAACGCGAAGCCAGCATTCTCAACAGCTTGGGTGAAGCGTTCTCCATCCTGGATTTTGGCTTCCGCTTTACCTATGTCAACGAGCCGGCGATTCAGAATTTGCAGCGGCCCTTGGACGAATTGATTGGTCATAGCTTGTGGGACCTATTTCCAGACCTGAAACAACAGAACATTTACGAGATGCTGTTGCAGACGATGAATGAACGCGTCCCGACGCACTTTGAGATGCAGTACCCGCCTTTCGATCGGTGGTTCGAATTCGACGTTTACCCATCCCCAGAAGGAATCGCGATCTCAACTCGGGACATTACCGAACGCAAGCGTCTCGAAGGCGCGGTGAGGGAAAGCGAACAGCGCTTTCGGCTGATGGCGGACGCGGCACCGGTGCTGATCTGGACGGCTCGTCCAGACAAGCTTTGCTTCTACTTTAACCAACCCTGGTTGAATTTTACGGGCAGAACGTTTGAGCAAGAGGTGGGTAATGGGTGGATGGAGGGAATCCATTCCGATGATGCGCATCGGGTCCTCGAAACCTTTGTTCAGTGTTTCGACGCGCGCGAGCAGTTTTTTATCGAGTATCGCTTTCGTCATCACGATGGCGATTATCGCTGGATGTTAAACAAGGCGACGCCGCGGGTCACTTCGGCGGGCGAATTTGCAGGATACATTGGGACGTGCATCGATATCCACGACCGTAAGAAATTCGAGGAAGAACTGCGTGAGAGCGAGGCTCAGTTGCGGCTGGCGCTGGACGCTTCGCGGATGGGCAACTGGTCGCGCGATGTCCGCAGCGGAAAAATCGTATGGTCGCCAGAGCTGGAGGCAATATTCGGTTTGGAGCCCGGCACATTTTCTGGGACGGATGAGGCGTATTACGGCTTCATTCTCCCGGAATACCGCGATTATGCCGCTGCGGTTGTCCGGAAAGCCGTGAACTCGGGAACCGATTACGAAATGGAGTTTCGATTTACGCGCGCGGATGGCCAAATCCGCTGGATGCTGGGGCGCGGAAGAGCTTTTTACGATGCCGACGGCGAGCCGGTGCGACTGGTTGGGGTCGGGATTGATATCACGGAACGCAAGCGTCACGAAGAGCGATTCCTGCATTCGCAAAAGCTGGAGAGCCTGGGTATACTGGCGGGCGGCATCGCGCATGATTTCAATAACCTGCTCACGGGAATCATGGGCGGGGCGAGTCTAGTTTTGGAAGATCTGGAGCCGCAAACGGTTCCATGGAATGTGCAGAAGAACGTGCTTGACGCGGCCGAAAAGGCCGCGAAGTTGACGCATCAGATGCTGGCCTATTCGGGCAAAGGCCGGTTCTTCGTGGAAAGAATCGACTTAGTGCAGTATGTTCGCGAGATCACGCCGCTGCTGGATGCGTCGATTCCGAAGAAGGTGAGCTTGGTGCAGACGCCGTCGACATATGAGTGCTGCATTGAGGGCGATCCGGCGCAAATTCAGCAAGTGATCATGAACCTGGTGATCAACGCGGCGGAGGCGATCGGGGCGGAGAATGCCGGACAAGTGGTGATCTCAATCCGGGTGCAAGACGCGGACGAAGCCTATATTCAGGCGTTACCGGCGGCGAACATTGCGCCGGGGAAATATGTGGTGCTTGAGATTCACGACACAGGCGCGGGGATGGATGCGCTGACGAGGGCGCGCATCTTCGACCCGTTTTTCACGACCAAATTTACAGGACGTGGGTTGGGGCTAGCGGCCGTTCAGGGGATTGTGTCGGGCCATAAGGGCGCAATCCAGGTGTATAGCGAGCCCGGCGCGGGAACGACTTTCAAGGTTCTGTTTCCGGTGGCGGCGGCCGCGGAGGAATTAGCGGATGAGCCAGCCGACTGGGGACATGCGCCGCGGGGAGCGGCGACCGTCCTTGTGATTGACGATGAAGAAGTGGTGCGGCAGGCCGCACGGTCGGCGTTGGAGCGTTTTGGATACCAGGTGATTGTGGCTGCGGATGGGGAGGAGGGGGTGCGCTTGTTTCGCGAGCGGTCGAGCGAAATTTCTCTGATCCTACTGGACATGACGATGCCGGTGCTGAGCGGCGAAGAGGCGCTCCCGCGACTCCTCCAGATCCAGCCGGGGGCGCGGGTGGTGGTTTCAAGCGGTTACAGCGAAGTGGAGGCGGAACGGCGCTTCGCGGACGCGCGCCTTTCGGGCTTTATTCAAAAGCCTTACAGCGCGCTGCAACTGGCAAGGTGCGTGGATAAGGCGTTGTCGGAACCTACTACTGAATTGTCTTTCCGCGATCGCGCAACCATCGGATGATTGGACGTTTCATCTCGAAGCAGCTTGCGCCATAGCGAATCGCTATAGGAGACATAGGCAAAACGACCTGGACCCTATGGGCGCTTTTCGATAGACTTCGTAACATGGCAGACAATACCCCAGATAAGCAGTGCCCGGTGATGACCTCGACGTCGGGGCGGCCGGTCGGCGACAACCAGAATTCACTCACGGCGGGCGCCCGCGGCCCCGTGCTGATGGAAGATTACCTTCTCTTTGAGAAGATGGCGGCATTCAACCGCGAACGGATTCCCGAGCGCGTGGTTCACGCCAAAGGCTCCGGCGCTCACGGGACTTTCACCGTAACGCAAGACATCACCAAGTACACCTCCGCGAAGCTCTTCAGCAAGGTTGGAAACACGTGCGACCTCATCACCCGCTTCTCCACCGTGGCGGGCGAGAAGGGGTCGGCCGACACGGCACGCGATCCGCGCGGATTTTCGGTTAAGTTCTATACCGAAGAGGGCAATTGGGACATGACGGGCAACAACACGCCAGTCTTTTTCGTGAGGGATCCGCTGAAATTTGGGGATTTTATTCACTCGCAGAAGCGGCTTCCCGGCACCAACCTGCGATCGCCCGTGGTGATGTGGGATTTCTGGTCGTTGTCGCCCGAATCGCTGCACCAAGTCACTATTCTCTTCTCGGACCGTGGCACGCCGGATGGGTTCCGTCATATGAACGGCTATTCCAGCCATACATTCAGCCTGGTCAATGCCAATCACGAGCGCGTTTATGTGAAGTGGCATTTCAAAACGATGCAGGGGATCAAGAACCTGATGACGGCGAAAGCGGACGAACTGGCGGGAGCCGATCCGGATTACGCGGCGCGCGATCTGACGACGGCGATCGATCATAATGAGTTTCCGAAGTGGAGCGTCAACATCCAGGTGATGACCGAAGCGGAAGCCGCGACTTACAAGGTAAATCCGTTCGATCTGACAAAGGTGTGGAATCACAGCGATCATCCCCTGCATGAAGTCGGAGTGATGGAGCTGAACCGGAACACGAAAAACTACTTCAACGAGATTGAGCAGGCGGCTTATTCGCCGGTCAACATTGTTCCGGGTATGGGTTTTTCACCCGACAAGATGTTGCAGGCGCGCCTGGTGAGCTATCCGGATGCGCACCGTTACCGGCTGGGGACGAATTACGAGTTTCTGCCGGTAAACCGTCCGAAATGTCCGGTCAATACTTACAATCGCGACGGGTTCATGCGGTTCGACGATAACGGCGGGGATGCTCCGAACTACGAGCCGAACAGCATGGGGGGCGCAACGGAGGATAAGAGATATCTGGAGACGCCGTCAACCGTGGCCGGTGATTCGGGACGCTACAATCATCGCGAGGGGAACGACGATTACAAGCAGCCTGGGGATCTGTTCCGGTTGTTGACGCCGGACCATCAAAAGCGGCTGGTGACGAACATTGCGAATCACATGCGCGGGATTCCGGAGCACATCATCAAGCTGCAGTTGAGCCATTTCACAAAGGCCGATCCGGCGTATGGGCGCGGGGTGGCTGAATTGCTGGGAATGGCGGTCGCGGAAGAAGAACTGGTCGGGGCGCGCTAGCCGATCAACTCGGTTTCCAGCGTGATGTTGGTGTTGTAGAGCTTGGAAACCGGACACCCGGCCTTAGCCGCGTTCGTGGCTTTATCGAACGCTTCGCGGTTAGCGCCGGGTATTTTTGCCTTCAGTTTTAAGTGGCTTTCCGTGATGGCGAAACCACCGTCTTGCTGGTCGAGCGTGATAGTGCACTCGGTATCGAGGCTCTCAGCGATAATTCCGGCTTGAGCGAGTTGAAGTGAAAGCGCCATGGTGAAGCACCCAGCATGGGCGGCAGCCAGTAACTCTTCGGGATTGGTTCCTTGGCCTTGCTCAAACCGGCTATGGAAAGAGTAAGGTGTGGCGGACAGGGTCTTGCTCGCGGTGGTTAGGTTTCCCGATCCGCTTTTCAAATCTCCATGCCATTGCGCTTGTGCCGTTCGTTTCATTCTTTAAGTGTCCTCTAAACCATTAACATGCCGCCGTTGATTTCGATGGTCTGTCCGTGAATGTAGCGCGCGGCCGGAGAGCAAAGAAAGACGATGGTGTCGGCGACTTCTTCGTTGGTGCCAAGCTTGCCGGCGGGAGTCTGAGTGATAACGGCGTCCAGCATCTTGCGATTTGAAAATTGGATGTGGAAATCATTGTCAACGGTGCCAGGCGAGACGGCGTTCACGCGGATGCCATGCGGAGCCAATTCTTTCGCCAGACCTTTGGTGATGGAGGCAACGCCGGCTTTGGACGCGGCATAGATAGCCGCGCCGATTCCGCCGCCGTTGCGGGCCGCAATGGAGCTGAGATTTACGATAGAACCGCTCCCTCGTGCGATCATGCCCCGAGTGATCGCCTGCGTTAGAAACCACGCGCTCTTCAAGTTCACATTCAAAACTTTGTCGAAAAGATCGGGAGAAAACTCCGCCAGCTTGGCGCGCTGGATTAGAGACCCAGCGTTGTTGACGAGGATATCCGGCGACGCCAAGATGTGCGTGGCTTCGGCCACGAGCGTATCTATGCCAGCTTGGTTGCTGAGATCCGCTTGAATCCAATCGACACGCACGCTCTGTGAAATGAGCTTCGCGGAGAGTTGCTGGGCACCCTCCTGGTAGGAATTGTAATGTAGAACTAAACGGGAAACGCCTGCGCGGGCAAGAGCTAAAGCCGTAGCGGCCCCTATGCCGCGCGAGGCGCCGGTAATTAGCGCCGACTGACCTTCGAGTTCGAGGCTCAGGCGGCTTGTTTCAACCAGTCTTTCATCGCGTCACGGTACAGCATGATTCCCTTTCGCGAATAGCGCAGGAAACCCTGGCGACGGAACTGATTCATATAGTGCGTCACAATCTCGCGCGAGGTGCCGACATACTGCGAGAGCAGCTCGTGGGTGAACGGAATCATCTGGGTAGAACCATCTTCGGACTGGGTGCCGAGGCGCTCGGAGAAACGAATAAGGGTGCGGGCCAGGCGGCGGGCGATGTTGTCTACGGAGAAGCTTTCAATGCGCGAACCGAAGTCCATGGAGCGCTGGACAAGAAGCTGCATCAGGGCGACGGCCAGTTTGGGACGGCGCACCAGGATGTCTTCAATATCATTGGTGGTCCACGTCATCACTTTGGTGTTTTCGAGCGCGATTGCGATTTCATTACGGGGACCGGGTCCGAGAAAAGCGGACTCCCCAAAAAATTCGTCAGGCTGGTAGATGTCAACGACAACTTGGCGGCCGTCGTCAGCCAGTCTGCAAACCTTGACTTTACCGCTAATGACCAAATAAATACTGGTTGAGGGTTGATCCTGGTTGTAAACGCTCTGCCCTTTTTTATACTCGAGTATGATCGAGCACGGCAGATGGGCGAGGGGATCTTCCAAAACTCTCTGCGGGGTGGCTACACTTGGTGAAAAACTGGCCATAATTGAACTCTCCTATTTGTCAAATTTTACACTCTTCTGCACTTTCTACTCAGGCAGTGTCGAGTTTTAACCCTTACGAGGCAACTCAAAAGCAAGTGACGTGCCAAATAATACCGACATTCGTTACCACAGTAAAACCCCTTCTTTTTCAATACAGTACTATTGGCCACCCGAAGATCATTAAGGGGAAATTTTTATGAGCGCAAACGGACAATGTAGATACTACTTTGCTTTCCTTTCCTGCTGGGCGCTGGTGGCGCAGGTTTTCACTGCCCCTGCGGGTTTTCGCCCAGCGGTTCGCGCCACGGGGCAAGGAGGCATTATTCCAGGCGGCCGAGTGATAGCGCCGCTAGGGGAACAGTTGAGCACGGGGCCCGGACCTTTTGGGCTTGCACTGAGCCCGGGCGGTAAATTTGTGGCCACAGCCAACATCGGCATGGAACGATTCTCCGTGACGGTGTGCGAGCGAGACAAAAAAGGCTTATGGCTAACGCATCATTTCGTCGCGGCGCATGGGGACGGGAGTGATGTCGAAGATAAGGAATGGCGGAGCTTATTCACGGGAATTGTTTTTAGCGGCGAGAAACTGGCTTACCTTGCGGAGGGTAATTCGGGCAGGATCCGGCTGGTGGATGTGGCGTCCGGGGTGCGCAAACGGGTAATTGATCTCAATGAAGACGGATTTGCGGACAGCTTTACGGGCGATCTTGCGTTCGACGCAGAGCGCAATCTTCTTTATGTCTTAGATCAGGCGAATTTCAGGTTGGTGGTGGTGGATGCTAAAAAGAACCGGGTCATTGCATCGGTAAAAGTGGGACGGCTTCCGTTTGCGCTGGCGCTTTCGCCGGATGGAAAGCGCGCGTATGTGACGAATCTGGGCATGTTCGAATACAGCGCGCTTGCGGGGGTTACGAAGCAAAATGCGCGCGAGAAAGGGCTTCCATTTCCGGCGTTCGGATTTCCTTCCGCGGAGGCGGAGAGCGGAGCCAGGCGGCAGACGGCGACAGGGGAGATAGCAGTTCCCGGGCTGGGGGATCCGAACCGGCGCGAGGCGAATTCGCTGTGCGTTGTTAATGTGGAAGACGCGGCGCATCCCAAAGTGGAGACGTTCATCCGTACGGGCCTCGATGTTGGCAAGAGCGTGGCAGGCGGGAGCGGCCCTTCAGGAGTAGTGGCGACCGCGAGCCAAATTTTCGTCTCCAATGCCCACAATGATTCGGTGACCGTGATCGATGCCGCCAAGCTTACGGTAAGCGCGGAAATCGAGATCCGGATTTCAGGGCTGGAGGGGCTTCGGGGAGTGATGCCGCTGGGCATGGCGTACGACCCGGCGTCGGGTTGGCTATTGGTCGCGGAGGGGGGCATCAACGCGCTGGGCGTGATCGACCCGAAGCAGGGAAAAGTTTTGGGGCACATTCCGGTGGGCTGGTTTCCGACGCGAGTCGCGATTGGGGATGGGATGGTGTTTGCCGCCAATTTGAAGGGAAGAGGAACGGGGCCGAATTTACCGGGCGCGATGCCCCAGGGTGAAGGCTTCGTAGACGTGCTGCGGCGAGGCACGATTTCCGTCTTTCCGCTGCCGACCGCTGCCGAACTACAGAAACACACGACGCTGGTTATGCTGGCGAACGGCTTCCTTCCGTCTCCTGGCGCGCCGAAGCCAATTCCCGAAGGTATTCGCCATGTGGTGCTGATCGTGAAGGAGAATCGCACCTTCGATGAAGTATTCGGCGACATCACTAAAGCGGCGAACAGCTTTGTGGCGGGGGCTCCGCCGCTGGCGCGGCTGGGGAGCAGGGGACATGCGGATGGACGCGGCACAAGACTGAGCCTTCAGACGGTAAACATCACTCCGAACCACCATGCGATGGCGAAGAGGTGGGCCATCGCCGACAACTTCTATGCGGATTCGGAGGTGAGTGTGGACGGGCACCACTGGCTGGTTGGAGCGTACCCGGATGCGTGGACGGAGAGTTCTTTGCTGGCGGGCTACGGGGGGCAGAAGGATTTTCGGTTCCCCACGACGGCGCCGGGGCGGCTTCTGAATGCGGAAAGCAATTCGTCGGTTCACCCGGAAGAGCAGGGCGAGGCGGGAAGTATCTGGCATCACCTGGACCGGCATGGCATCTCGTTCCGCAACTTCGGAGAAGGTTTTGAGCTTGCGGGGATCGATGAAGGTAAGGGGCTGAAGCCGACGGGCGCGCGGTATCTGACGAACGTGCCGATGCCGGAGCCGCTCTACCGCAACACGTCGCGCGAATATCCGGGATTCAATATGAATATCCCGGACCAGTTCCGCGCCGATCGGTTCATTCAGGAAATAGACACGCGATATGTGAAGGGCACGGAGCCGCTGCCGCGGTTCATCTACATCCACTTGCCGAACGATCACATGACGGCGGCGCGTCCAGAAGACGGATATCCCTATATGGAATCTTTTGTGGGCGACAACGATTACGCATTGGGGCGAATCGTCGAATATCTTTCACATTCCGCGTGGTGGAAGGAGATGGCAATCTTCGTGACGGAGGACGACGCACAAGGCGGGCGCGATCATATCGACTCGCACCGGACGGTTTGGATGGGGGTGGGGCCGTGGTTCCAGAAGAATTACGTGACGCATATGCATTCCAGCTTCCCTGGATTGCAGAAAACGATCTTCCGAATACTAAAGTTGCCGCCGCTAAACTTGTTCGACGCCAGCGCATCGGATTTGAGCGATACGTTTACTACGACGCCGGATTTCGAACCGTACCGCGCGCTGCCGGAGGATGCCAGATTATTTGAGCCGGACAAAGCTAAGGAGCCAATGGACGGGCACCCATCGGTGAAGATGGACGGACCGGAAAGCGTGGCGGGCGCAAAAGAAAAATGATGAATCACAGCATGTTCATGCCGCACGGGTGGTGCATGACGTGGAATCCGATGCTGATCGGGCTGCACGTTACGACCGATGCTTTGGTGGCACTTTCGTATTACTCGATTCCGGCCGCGCTATTCGTGGCTGAGTGGAAAAAGCAGGAAGCGGTTCCAATTCGGCCGCTGCTAATCCTGTTCGGACTGTTCATCGCGTTCTGCGGTGCCGGGCACGCGATCGATATCGTTTCGATCTGGTATCCGCTTTATTGGCTGAAGGGATGGTGGAATTTAGGAACGGCGGCGACGTCGGTGGTTACGGCATTCGTTCTGGTGCCCCAGGTGGCCGACTTCGTGAGAATGCCGGAGGCCACTAAACGCCTGCGGGCGGAGGCTTCGGCGCTGCAGGAGAAACAGGGGTTGCTTCGAGCCGTGCTGGACAACGTCTCCGAAGGCATCATGCTGGTCGGCGACCATGATGAAGTGCTTCTGGCGAACGCGGCCGCGGAACGGATTTTGGGTCCCGGCACGCGCGTGGATTGGCTGGGCCACTCCGACACGGCGGAAGAGGTAGTAAGGCGCGACGGGCGCATTGTAGAGCAGTTCGCGACGCGGGTTCCGGAATACGGCAGGCTTTACGTGCTGCGGGATATTACGGAGCGGCGCGCTTCGGAAGAAACACGGCTTCGGCTGGAACAGATCGTCGCCACTATGAAGCAAGGGTTCGCGATTCTCTCAATGGAATCGCGACAGATCGTCGCAACGAATCTCAGCTTTGAAAAAATGCATGGGTATGGTCCCGGGGAGCTTACGGGTCAGCCGATCGAGGTTCTTTATGCGGGAACGGAGGAGGAGCGATCGGCAGTCGCGAACGCGATTGAAAAAGCGGCCCGGCGGCACAATTTCTGGGAGGGCGAGACGCGCGGTCGCCGCAAAGACGGGCCGGACTTTATCGCTTTCGAACGGGTGAATCTGCATAACGAGGAGGGTCGGCAGTTTCTCTCGGTGACGAAGCTTGACATCACGGAGCAGAAACGGCTGGAAGAGGAAGCCGCGAATATTCAAAAACGCATGCTTCAGACGCAAAAACTGGAGAGCCTGGGTGTATTAGCCGGCGGAGTGGCCCACGATTTCAATAATCTGCTGACGGGAATTTTGGGAAATGCAAGCCTGGCGCAGGAAATGCTTCCGGTGGAAAGCCCGTTGCAAAGTCCGATTCGCGACGTGGTGCGGGCCGGAGAACGGGCGGCGGATCTGACGCGCCAACTGCTCGCGTATTCGGGCAAGGGGAGATTTATTGTGGAACCGATCAATCTTTCACGTTTGAGCGAAGAGATTTCCGGTTTGGTGCTGCTTTCGATTCCGCGCACGGTCCAGTTGCGCATGGTGCTGCCGGAGAACCTTCCCGCGGTGGAAGCGGATGCCGGCCAATTGCAGCAACTGATCATGAACTTGGTAATCAATGGCGCGGAAGCCGTCGGAGAGGCACCGGGGACCGTCACTCTCACGACGGGGACGCAGACCGTGACGGAAGCCGATGTTCGCACCATATTCGCGGCGGACAATGTGAAACCGGGCAACTTCGTTTTTCTGGAAGTGCAGGACACGGGTTCCGGAATGGACGAAGCGACGCGAGCTCAAATCTTCGATCCATTCTTCACGACAAAACTTACGGGTCGCGGACTGGGGCTCGCGGCGGCGCTGGGCATCGTGCGCGGTCATGGAGGATTTTTGAAAGTCTACTCCGAATTGGGCCGGGGCAGCACGTTTCGGGTTTTGCTGCCAGTGCTCAAGGGGGAAGAGGCCGCGTCAGTGCGCCAACTTGGGTCGCGCGCTTTGAGCGGGTCGGGAACGATCCTGGTGGTAGACGACGAAGAATTGATTCGCAAGATGGCCAAGAATACGCTGGAACATTATGGATATCGCGTGCTCTCGGCGGAGAATGGCGCGAAGGCAGTGGATCTGTTCAAAGCGGGCGATGACAAGATTGACCTTGTGTTGCTCGATATGACGATGCCGGTGATGAGCGGGGAAGAGACGCTGCGGCGCCTGAAGGAACTGCGTCCGGGAGTGGCGGTGCTGTTAAGCAGCGGATTCAACGAGTCCGAAGCCGTGCGGCGGTTTGCGGGAAGAAGACTGGCGGGCTTTGTGCAGAAGCCGTACACAGCCGTGACTCTGGCGGAGAAGGTTAGAGACGCGATAGGGAAGGGCTAGGCGGGTTTCACCACACGCCCGGTCTTTTCGAGCCAGTGGCGAAACATCTGGACGAAGGCTTGGGCTTCTGGGTCGGTGTGCAATTGTTCAACAGTGAATTTCATCTTGCGGCTCCAGTTGGGATATTGCCATGTGGTCCCGGGAAGATTCTGCTGAGATAACTCTTTCGTCAGATCCTCCTGGTTCACCACAAGCAACATGGATGGCGTGCTGGCGAGGAAGCCTATCACGGCATTGTGCAAATCGGCGTTGAGTTCCGGGATCTCGATGGCGTGGCGTGAGGATCGGGGGGGCATTAGGCCCTCGCGGAAGAGAGCGTCGAGCATCTTCTGTTTCTCGATTAGCCGCGAGGACAATTGCGCGTGGTATCCCGCGTCGTCAATGACCCCGGCGGCGCGGCGCGCTTC
>JANYJA010000060.1 GCA_025358575.1 Terriglobia bacterium | reverse complement strand
CGCCCGGCTGCGTGAGTGGAGCCTTCAAATCGGGGTTCCAATTCTCGCCGTTGTAGATATGCGCAAACCGATACCGTCCATTCTCCAGTTTGTAGTCTGCCCCCAGCAGCCCCGTCTGAACACGCTTTACCTCCGGTGTGTCACCGCCATGAATGAACATATGGCCTACGGTCAGCTCGCCCAGCGACTCGCTGAAAATATAGTTCAAATCCCTCCGCGAACCTAGATTCTCAAGATACGGCTCGTAACGCTTCTCCACCGCTTTCAAATCCAACCCGTGATACCGGGGATCATAGAAGAAGTCGCGCTCGATCCGCCACACCTCGTGGTACATGTCGTTCCACTCCGCGCGCGGATCGACGTGTACTTCCAGATCCTGTGTCTTCAGCACGCCTTCATCGCCCGCCGGCGGCGCAGCCGGCGGAGCCGTCGCCGAATCCGGCATCGGCTTGAACGAAACAATCGCCCACTTATCACCCTGCTGGTATATATATTTCTCGCCCTTGGCCGCCGTGCGATAGCTGCGCACTCCGCCGATCACTATATCCGCCCTTCGCTTCGCCATATCGAAGCGGTGCACCGTATAACTCATATCCTGCCGTGGAACCCGGAGATTTTCCTCCACGGCCAGCAGCACCCCCGCCTTGGCCGGCTCGATCCACGCATAGCGCTTTGCCGGCATGGGCAGCGCCAGAATTCGCTGTCCGATATTGTCAAGATCGATTTTCACCGCGACTGGCTCGGCCGCCGCTTTCTTCTCGTCCGCCTTAGCGTTGTCTTTCTTTTCTTGTTCGATCTTCTCGTCGTCGCTCTCCGGCGCTAGCGGCGAAGCATCATCCTTCGGCAGCACCACCACGTAAATGCTTCGCGATACGGAGCGTGTCAGCGAGTGGAGATCAAACTCCATCGCCGATCCCGAATCAGTGCTCACCGTGAAGTACAAGTACTTCCCGTTTTGATCGAATACCGGGGAGAGCACCTCACTCATCCCGTCGGTCACTTGCGTCTTCTTGCCGTCCGCCAGCGCGTAGAGCCAGATCGCCGTCATGTGACTTTTCAACTTTTGTGAGTATGCCAGCCACTTACTGTCCGGCGACCAGCTCGGCGCGTGCTCCTTACCAGATGCGTAGTAATCCGTCTCCACCAGCACCGGCTTCTTCTGCGTCACATTCACATACCAGATGTGCGCATGGCTGTCCAAATATGCGATTTTCTTACTGTCCGGCGACCAGCGCGGCACCGAATAGAATCCCGGATGGTCGCTCAGGCTGATCTTCACCACAGCGCCCATCCCGTTCTGCTCCCGCAAGTGCAGCGCATATTCACCCGATTCGTCCGAGAAGTACGCGATCGTCTTCCCGTCCGGCGACCATACCGGCTCCCGCTCATGCACGCCCGGAGAATTTGTCAGGTTCCGCGCGTCGCCTTTCTCCGCCGGGACGGTCACAATATCTCCGCGCGCTTCAAATACCGCCCGCGCACCGTTTGGAGAAATGTCCGCCAGCTTCAGCGACTTCGCTACGTTAACGAAATGGGGACGGACCTCCGGCAGGTCGCCCGCCAGTCGCACCTCCACCGCCTTTGATTTTCCGCTGGCCAAGTCATATAAACAAAGCGCTCCAAACTGTTCGTAGACGATCGCCCCTGGCCCGGCCGACGCCGATTTCAAATCCAGCCCATGGTTCTCCAACAGCCTCTTCGCTTTCTTCGTCTCGCTATCGTATGCGAACAGCGAAACCGGACCGCCCCCGCGATCCGAAAGAAAGTACACCGTGCTCCCCACCCACATCGGGTTGAAGTCGTTCGCGTTGTTTTCGCGCGGGATCGGGGTCACCTTCGAATCCGCAAGATTCGCCAGCCAGATCCGTCGCGTCTGGCCGCCGCGATAGCGTTTCCACGCATCCTGCCACTGGAACAAAGGCACATATGCGAGCCTCTTCCCGTCAGGAGAATACGATCCTTCAAGCGCAATCGGCAGCGGCAACTCCTCCGGGAACCCGCCCTCCATAGCCACCGTGAAAAATTTCGCGCCGTCCGCGGCGGTAGCGCGCGAAGAGCAGAACAAAATTCGCTTGCCGTCGGGCGTCCACCCGATAGCCGCATCGTCGGCCGGGTGCCACGTCAGCCGTTTCGGCACGCCTCCCGCCGCAGGCATCACGAAGACATCTTGGTTGCCGTCGTACTCGCCCGTGAATGCAATCATCGTCCCGTCCGGCGAGAACATTGGGTCCGTTTCATTTCCCGCGCCCGTGGTGAGCCGTTTTGCCTCGCCACCTTCGCGCGGCACACTCCATAAATCCCCCGCATAAGAGAAGACAATCTGTGTTTTGCTCAGTGCCGGCTTGCGGAGTAGCAGCGGACTGGCTTGCGCCACAAACATGGCCAACGAAATATAAATGACTGAGTAGATGGGTCGTTTCATGAGTAAGAAGAAGTGGAGGGTGTTTTAGTATACATACCGGTGCACGCTGGATACAATGCCGGAAAGCAATTCATGCCGAGTGTTTTCGAAGGTCTTAATTCCGAACTTGATCTGTATCGCGCGCTTCTGGATAGCGTCCGCACGCTGTAATCGCCTCCGATTTGAATGGCGCGATTACCCACTGGAATCGAACGCGGAACATCTTTACCACTGGAAAGCCTGCGAGGTCCATGCGCAATATTATCGAAGTGACGGTGCCGGCATGCGAGAGCAAGCGCAGCGCACATCCTAGGAAATGCTCTACTGAATTCCGGATACTGGGAAGGAGAGTTTCTTGTCCAGCGAAAAGAGGCACAACCCTTCCTGTCTTCGTCACCAATTCTTTAATTCGCGATAAAGCGGCACCGCCTGCGGCTACGTTGGCGTTTCCACTGACATCATCGAGCAGAAACACGTTCGAGACGAGATACGATCCTCGAAAGACCGGCTGCTGCTTGCGCTCCAATCGGCCAGAATGGTTGCTTGGGAATGGAATAGCGAAACCGGACGCTGTGATCGTGAAGGCGACGTTGAAGAGTTTTTCGGCGTCCCTCCTCTCGACGAAGCCGGTTTTCTGGTTCCCGATGACCGTTTGCGTATCGAAGGCACCTTCGCAACCGCTTTCGCCCGTGATCCGCACCGGGGTCATCAAAGATATTACCAGCCAAATAGATTCCGAAGCCGCTGCCCAGCAGGCCGCACTACGCCTTCAGGTCGCGCTCGAAGCCGCCGAGCTCGGCATCTGGGACCTGGATCTTCAAACGCTTATCGCCAAGTGTTCGGCGCGGCACTATCAACTCGTTGGGTACGAACCGGGGCCCTCTTCCGGGAGCGATTCTCGATTCTTGGCGCACGTACATCCCGAATGACCGCCAGAGGGTCAAAACCCAATGTCAGTTTGAGTGCCGCATTATTCGGTCCGATGAAAATTGGGGTGACATTTGGGTGCATGGCACCGCACATTGCGGCCAGCGAGCGCGCCGCCGAACTCACGCGTCAATTGCTCGCTTACGCGTGTCACGCTGAGCTTAAATTGCCATAATGTGCATTCCGGAATCCACGAAAAGCACATTGCCCGTCACACCCCGCCCCAAATCGCTCGCCAAAAACACAGCTGCGTCCGCAACCTCAGCCGGGTCCGTATTCCTTCGCAGCGGGGCGCGTTGCGCCATCGCATCCAGCGCCAGCGAGAAATCTTTGATCGCCCGCGCCGACGCGGTTTTCACCGCACCCGCCGAAATCGCGTTCACCCGAATATTGCGTGCTCCCATTTCGCTCGCCAAATAACGCATGCTGGCTTCGAGCGAGGCCTTAGCCACGCCCATCACGTTATAGTTCGGAAGCACGCGCGTCGATCCCAAATACGTCAGCGTCATCATCGCACCGCCCCGCGTCATCAGCGGCGCGGTCGCCCGTGCCACCGCGACCAGCGAATACGCGCTCACATTCTGCGCCAGCAAAAAGCCATCGCGCTGTGTCTCGACAAATGGCCGTGTCAAGTCATCCCGATTCGCAAATGCCAAGCTATGCACCACCACGTCAAGTGGCCGTCCCAGCTTCGCGAGACCTTCGGTCAAATTCGCCAGATCCTCGTCCATGGTCACATCGCAAGGCAGTGTCGCGACCACATTAAGACCCTTGCTAAGCGATTCCATCGCCGCCTTCTGGTGATTCCCCAAATACGTCACCACCAGCTCACCCCCTTCCCGAGAGAACGCTTGCGCAATGGAGTAGGCTAGACTCCACTTATTCGCGATGCCCAAAATGATGGCCAGCTTGCCTTCAAGCAAATTCGACATGAACTCCTAGTGTAGCCCTCGCTTCCGGTCCCCAATTACGATCGTTTCCGCGATGCGGTTATGCACAATCCGCCGCCCCACGAAAGTTCAGCGCAGCTTCATCGGTGCCCCGCCCGCCGCCCGGCTCCGCTGCGCCGCATCCATAAATGCGAATATCTCCAGGGTCTCTTCATTCGAAACCGGCGGCTGCTTTGTCTCAAAAAACTTCACGATCTCAATCACCAGCCCGCGATACCCCTCCGCCGACTGCACCTTGCTCTGCACCACTTCCTTCTGCCGGAACACCACCGCCCCATAAGTCCCATAAGGCCTCAGGGCCCGCACGCTCCCGATCCGGCCGTCCTTCCAGTGCCCCGTAATCGCATCTTCGTCAGTGGTGTAAAGGCGCGTCACCTCGTCGCAGCCCGGCCCCATCAACGTGTAAAGAAGTTCGATCGGATGAATCGCATACCACGACATTTCCAGCGCGTGATGCGTCTCCAGCGGCCCCGGCCCCCACGTGAATACGCCGCGCGTATCAGGGAACTTCAACGTCGTCCCCATCTCGCCGAAGCGCATGCTCGATGCGCTAAACCACGGCACCCCCGCCGCCTGCGCCAGCCGCGCGATCTCCCGCGCATCCTCCAGCGTCGCCGCCAGAGGCTTGTCGATGAATACGGGCTTCTTCGCCGCCAAAATCGCTTTGATCTGCTCCAGATGCACGCGTCCATCAACGCTCGTCAGCAGCACGCCATCCACTTTGCGGCACAGGTTCGCGATGTCCGAATAGAACTCTATTTTCCACTTCGTCCGCAGTTCTTCCGCGAATCCGTCCACCCGCGACGCACTCGATTCTATGTCTTTGCTGCCGCCCTTATATGCCGCCACAATGCGCGCCCCCGGAACATAGTCCGGCGACGTGCTGTCGTTCAACATCTTCGCGAACGCAGTCACGTGCGATGTGTCCGTCCCCACCACGCCCAAGCGAAGTTCCGCCGCGCCAGCACAGCACAATCCCGCTACCGCTAGAATCAGCACGCGCATTCGCGCATTGTACACTACGGACAGCTTTTGACCCTCTCCCTCAACCAACCACTGGAATACTTGAAAGGCGTCGGTCCGGGCCGGGCAGCCATGCTGCACGCCAAGGGCCTCATGACCATCGAGGATCTGCTTTCCTACGCCCCCTTTCGCTACGAAGATCGCAGCAACATGAAGTCCATCGCGCAGCTCGCACCGGGCGAAATGGCCACCGTCGTTGTCGAAGTGCGCTCCGCTAATCTCGCCGGCTTCCGCCGCAAAAATCTCGGCCTCTTCGAAGCCCAGTTCACCGACGCCTCTCGCGCCGTTCTCCTCGGCAAATGGTTCCACGGGGGGTATCTCGCCGACCGCATTGTCCCCGGCCGGAAACTCGCCCTTTTCGGCAAAGTGGAATTCGATAGCTACCGCGGCGAGCTCCAAATGCTCCATCCCGAATTCGAAATGCTCTCCGGCGATGACGATGAAGGGGAAGCCGCTCTCCACGTCGGACGCATCGTCCCCATCTACGAGGCCGCCGCCAAGATCAACACCAAAATCCTGCGCACCCTCATGTACCGCATCATCTCTGCGATGCCTCCAATTGAGGATCACCTCCCTGAAGTACTCGTTCGACGCCTTCGCCTCCCCGACCGCGCTACGGCCCTCCGCGAAACGCACTTTCCCGCCCCCGATGCCGACCTGCGCATGCTCAATTCCTTCCGCTCCCCCGTGCAATTTCGTCTCATCCTAGAGGAATTTTTCTGGCTCGAATGCGGCCTCGCCCTCAAGCGCGGCAAAGCCCGCATGATGCCCGGAATCGCCTTCCAAATCACCGACCGTGTGCGCGAGCAGGTTAAAGCCATCCTCCCCTTCAAGCCCACTAACGCTCAGAAGCGCGTGCTCAAAGAAATCTCCGATGACATGAAGTTGCCGAGCCCCATGAACCGCCTCCTGCAGGGCGACGTCGGCAGCGGCAAAACCATTGTCGCCGCGGAAGCCTGCGTCATCGCCCTCGAAAACGGATACCAGTGCGCCATCCTCGCGCCAACCGAAATTCTCGCCACGCAGCACTACCTTTCGCTCAAGCCGCTCTTCACCAAGCTGGGTTACGTGCCCGCGCTGCTCACCGGTTCGAACACCGCGCGCGAAAAATTGCAAATCAAAAAACTCCTCGCTCAAGGCCTAGTCAAAATTGCCATCGGCACCCACGCCCTTCTGGAGAAGGATGTCGAATTCGACCGCCTCGGCTTCATCGTCATCGATGAGCAGCACCGCTTCGGCGTCATGCAGCGCTTCGAACTCGCCCAAAAAGGCGTTACCCCCGACGTCCTCGTGATGACCGCCACCCCCATCCCCCGCAGCCTTGCAATGACAATCTATGGCGACCTCGACGTCTCCGCCATCGACGAAATGCCGCCCGGACGAAAGAAGATCATCACCAAGCACGTCCCCAATGATCAGGTCGAGCTGGTCTATAGCTTCCTCCAGAGGCAAGTCGAAGCGGGCCGCCAAGCTTACGTCGTCTACCCAGTTATTGAGGAATCCGAAACGCAGGCTATGAAAGCCGCGCAGCAGATGCACGCGCACCTCTCCAAAGAAGTTTTCCCCAACATCCCCGTCGGCCTTCTGCACGGACGTCTGACCTCGGCTGAAAAGGAATCCGCGATGGACGACTTCAAGCACGGCCGCATCAAAATTCTCGTCTCAACGACTGTGATCGAGGTCGGCGTGGATGTCCCCAACGCCACCGTGATGGTCGTCGAGCAAGCCGAGCGCTTTGGTCTCGCGCAGCTCCACCAACTGCGTGGACGCGTGGGGCGCGGCGCCGACCAAAGCTATTGCGTGCTCGTCACCGAAAAGTTAAACGACACCGGCAAGGAGCGCATCCGCACCTTGGTCGACACAACAGACGGTTTCCTGATCGCCGAGATGGACCTCAAGCTCCGCGGCCCTGGAGAGTTCTTCGGCACCAAGCAATCCGGAATTCCCGCCCTTCGGATCGCCAACATTCTTCGCGACGAAGACATCCTTGTGTTAGCCCGCCGCGAAGCCAACGAATTCGTCAATGATCCACCTTCGAAAGAGGATCTGGCGAAAGCCGTCACCTATATTCGCGATCACTGGCAGCGCAGCTACGGCTTGGTCCAAGTCGGCTAGCCTGCAAGCGCACCCAAACTGACCTTCGCTTCATTAAAAATTAAGGGTCGCTTGGGTCTGCCCATCCCAGCCCGCTAGTGCACGTGCGCCATGCGGCGGAACTGGTTCCGGAGCGCCCGAAAAATCTTCGGTACGAACCAGATTGCCAGCAACAGGAAAATCATCACAACAAGAAGAATCACCACCGGATGGAATGCCATTAACACGGTCGATCCAAACGCGATCACATCTTCAAAGAGGCTTAGTGCCATATTCGAGAATGGCTCTGGACTGGTATTAGCGGCAAGCCTCGTGGCCGCTTTGGCGCCGTGCGAACTCAGCGCCACGCCGCCGCCGATTAACAGCGCCGCAATCCGCACGCCGGGGTCAAAATGCGCGAATGCCGAAGCGGCTAACACGGCCCCCGCCGGAATACGTATGAAGGTATGGATCGCGTCCCAGGCGGAATCGACCACGGGTACTTTGTCCGCGACGAATTCCGCTGCGTACATAAAACCCGCCAAGCCGATAATCCACCACTGGTCCAATCGGCCCAGGCTCCCTGGAAGTTCCACCAGATGAAATCGCTGAAGCAGGCCCATGGTAAGAACTGCCGCGTAAAGGTTCAATCCGGAGAGCCACGCCGAACCCATCGCGAAGCCGAGCGTGCTTAGCGTATCCATATTGTCCATGATGGCAGCGATTTTGATAACCGTGGGCGCTATCGATTGACCTAATACTTTTGCAGAAAAGCCTCCACGCTGGACTTCTGCGCCGCTGTACTCGCGATGCAGAGGTCGATCCCTTCCAGCGTCTGGTCGAGAGCCCGTGGCGCGCCCACGAACTTATCCACGCGGGGTTTAAAGAATTCGGCGAGACTCTGTCTCGACTGCGCATCGCAGAAAGCTCCACCCACTTGCGGCAGCACCGAGCCGAAATCGAAACCACCGCCCGTGGGCATCTTCGCCGTGACTTCGTCCCAGTGCGCTTGCAGGAATTCGAACGGAAGCTTGCGGGTCGACGCGTCGTTCTGACCATTAAACAGGAGGAAAGCCCCTTCCATGAACGGAACTTTTCCCGCTACCAGAGCGTCCATTCCGGCCCCAATAGCCGCGGAATCGCGGCACGACCCCATCGCGCCGATCAGAGTCTGCCTCACCTGCTTGTCCTGAGTTTTCAGGAATTCCGCCATGAACCGATCAAACAGGGTTTTATTGCCATAATAAGCGGCGGTCCCAAGCACTGCATTCACCAGATTCGGATCGATAGATTTCCGATCCAGGAACCATTTTTCCGCGAGATCCTTAGCCTGGGTGGCGAGTTCCCGATCGCCGCCCAGCGTCGCCACCAGCCGGAGCATCCCCGGTCGCATCAGTTTCACGTCGTCGGATTCACCCGGTTTCGGTGTCCAACCCAGTTGGTGGGCGCGCGCCTGGAAATCCTTCAGAAGGAAGCGCTGATAATTTGGGGTAAGTTCGTTCGAGACGAGATACGTCGATGGGCCCCTCGCCAGCCCTACCGCGCTTTGGACTACTTGCCGTTCGGTATCTGCGTGGTATTTCTCAACCAGCGCGAGCACGTCACCCGCGGGCAGTCTGCCGGCGTTTGAAAGTGCTTCCGCATTACCCATCAAGTCGACGCGCTCGGGCGCGCTCAGCCTCTTCTCGGTGTTTCCATCGGTCAGCGCCCCAAACAGGCCGCCTTCATATTCCACGCGATAATATCCCACCGCGCGATCGTTTGCCTGCACCCAAGCTGGGCAGCTCTTCGCCTTCAGTTTCCAATCCATCGCCGGCTGCGTCATCAGGGTGCACTCGCTTTGCCCGTTGTCTCCGGATCCGTAACGCACGCACACCGGTATGCTCCATACCTGGTCCGCCGACCCTTTCGACCCTAGCGGCAGGAAGCGCTGTTGCGTCAAGTGCAACGCTGGCGCCCCCTGGTCACACTTTAAAGCCACTGAGACCAGCGGCACTCCGGCTTGATTGAGAAATGTCGAAAACGAGCTAGTGACATCTTTTCTACTCGCCGAGCTGATCGAATCGAGGAAATCGCCTGCCGTCGTCGCCCGGAACGCGTATTGCTTCATGTAGCTCTGCACGCCTTTCTGGAATTCCTTCGGGCCCATCCAGCTCTCGAACATCCCGATCACAGCCGCGCCCTTTTGATAGGTGATTCCGTCAAAAGCGTTGTTGATGTCGTCTTTCGCTTCAATCGGCTGCCGGATCTTGCGCGCCGAAATTAGGCTGTCTTCCCTTGCCGCAAACAACCGCGTTCCCACGTCGGCCACATCGGTCTTCCACTCTGGCTTCCACTCGGAAATCAGCTTCTGCTCCATCCAAGTGGCGAAGGCTTCATTCAGCCAAATATCGTTCCACCACGTGGTGGTGACCAAGTCGCCGAACCACTGGTGCGCCAGTTCGTGAGCGGCCACTTCAGCGTAGCCGCGTTGCCGGTTAATGGTGTCGCTCTCTGGCTTCGCAAGGATCAAATTCTGCGCGTAGGTCACCATACCGGGGTTTTCCATCGCCCCGAAACCGGCCGTGGTCACGATCGCAACTTGGTCGGCTTTGTCGTACGGATACGGAATTCCGAAATATTTTTCGTGACGGTTGATGATTTCCGCGGTGACTTCCGCGGCGTACTTAGCCTCGGCAGAGTGACCCTTCGGAACCACGATCCGCACCGGAACTCGCTTCTGACCCGCGACCCCGCCGGAAACATACTCAAATGGCCCGACGGCGAACGCGACCAAGTAGCTGGGAAGCGGCAGCGTCTGCCGGAAAACGACGGTTTTGGTCGCACCTTCCGTCTTTTCTGAAGCGATGCTCGTATTGCTGATCGCTGTGTTTTGGGAGGGGAATCGCAACGTCAGTTGCCACGGAGTCTTATAAGAAGGCTCATCGAAGCAGGGAAACGCGGCACGAGCGTCCGTCGCTTCGAACTGCGTAAAAGCGTACCAATTTCCGTTATCCTCCTGGCGGAAAATTCCGGAGGAGTTCTTCGTTAGGACGACGCCGCTGTAGTTCACATGAATTACCGCCGTCCCAGTCGGGAGCGGCGCATCGAATTCAAGCCCCAGGTAATCGACCCCGCCCGGAATGGCTTTCGCGATGAGCGTCTTCCCGCCTGACTTAATGGTGGCGTCTTTAATCTTGAGGTTCTCCTGGTTGAGCCAAATCGTCTGAGTAGCTTCCTGGATGTCAACCGTGATTTCGATGCTTCCGGTGAAATCGTCTTTTGTAGGATCCACTGCCAAGTTGGCACGATAGCTGAGCGGCTGAATCTTTTCGACTTCACCGAGGCGGAGCTTAGGAGGCCCAGCCGAAAAGGCGGTGGCGACCGCCCCGCAAGAGAGGAGGCATAAAAATATGATGGGTTTCATAAATGGGTTGTCGTTAAATAGACGAATAACCCATGGTAATGGTTCGCAACGTTTTGAGGCGTTGATCAGCTCTTGGGAATGCGGTAGGTGAATCGGCTCCCCATTAGACACGCCAACCCCGCCGCCAGCAGCACCCATGTACCCGGTTCAGGGACGCTGCTCGGTGAATTCCCGAGGGTAACCGTCCGAGTCATACCTGTTGTCTGTATCGATCCTGCGCCGCCGATCCCAGGCTCAAAAATCGCACTGCGAAGCGAATATCCCGAGCCCAAACCGATGTCCACGTCCGCCCCGGCATTCTGGAGGACGATATATGCCGAGTTGTAGGCAGTTGCGTTTTGGCCGAATAACGATTGTGAAAGAGTTGCATCGAGAACCTGCGAGGCCGTGGCAACCGCAATCGGCGACATAGAACCCGTGATGCCCGGCTTTAGCAGCACCGCCCCCGGAGCATACCCCAACCGGGCCGCAACCGGATCATTAAAGGGCACCGACCAAAAACCGTCTAGCGACTCCAGGCACCCTTGAAGCAGATAGTCCGCGAAATATTGGGTTGTGTCCGCCATCGCCGTTCGCGCGTTGGACATTTGAGGGCCGAACACTTGCAAGCCGATGGAAGTCGGAAAAGGCGAGACGCCCGGGTTGTTAAGTGAGTAATTCGAAATTCCAAACTCAATGGTCAGTTGCGACCCATGGGGAAGTGTGACGACGCTCTGCGAGGTAACGTCTACTGCCGTGGCTCCCGCTTCAAAAGCCAGCGCCAGAAGAATCCCCGCCACCGCAATACTACGCCTTATCCCATTCATTCGCGGTCAGCCCGTAACTACATCTTAGATAACACCTTTTCGCCCACCAATACCTCTTTCGTTCCAATTTGGAACAAAAAAGCCCTACGGGTACTGAGGAGTTCCCAGTCAACTAAAATGACAGGTACTCATGCAGTCTCCGTCTCTTTCCATCCTCATCCCTCTCTTCAACGAGGAGGAATTCATCTCAACTCTGCTTGAGCGCGTATTCGCGGCCCCACTGCCCGACGACATGCCGCGCGAAGTCATCATCGTCGACGATTGCTCTACCGACGGTTCCGTGGATTCAGTCAATGTCTTCATCGCGGCCCATCCCGAAGCGCATATCCATTTCCTGCGCCACAAACGCAATCAAGGGAAAGGCGCGGCCATCCGCACTGCCATTCGGCACGCCTCCTATGAATACACGCTGATTCAGGATGCCGATCTGGAATACGATCCGCGCGAATATTCAAAGCTCTTGGCGCCACTGCTTTCGGGGCAGGCCGACGCCGTCTACGGCTCGCGTTTTCTAGTCGCCGGGGAGCGCCGCGTCCTCTATTATTGGCACTCCCTGGCCAATCACCTCCTCACCACGGTCTGCAATATTGCAGCAGACGTCAATCTGACGGACATGGAAACCTGCTACAAGGCTTTTCGCACGTCTCTGCTCAAGACCATCCCGATTCACAATGACCGCTTCGGAATTGAGCCCGAGATCACCATTAAACTCGCCCGGCGCCAGGCTCGCATCTACGAAACACCGATCAGCTATCACGGTCGGACCTACGAAGAGGGCAAGAAGATTGGATTGAAAGACGCTTTCGAAGCGATGTGGGTGATCCTTCAGTCGCGTTTCACTAAGTCGATCTATACGGAACCGGGACCCCAAATCCTAGATGCATTTTCGTTAGCGCCTAAATTTAACCGTTGGATGGCGGAAACCATCCTTCCGTTCGTCGGCGATCGCGTTCTCGAAATCGGCGCGGGCACCGGGAATCTGACGCGGCTGCTCGCCCCCAAGCGAAAATTCTACGCCGCCACGGATATAGACCTCGAGTACATTGAACGCTTGCGAAACGCTTTCCGCTATCGCTCCAACATCCAAGTTCGCCGGTGCGACATTGAACGAGTAGACGACTTAGCGCAATTCGTGGGCCGCATCGACACCATCGTTTTCCTGAACGTTCTCGAACACGTGGAAGACGATTTGGGATCGCTCCAGCGCCTGTACGCCATCCTGCCCGAAGGCGGCCGCCTGATCGTGCTGGTGCCGCACGATCAATCCCTTTTCGGGACGCTCGACACGGCGCTGGGCCATTTCCGCCGCTATTCGCGCGACGAACTTCGCTCGCGGCTCGAGCAGGCCGGCTTCAAAATCCAACACACCATCGACTTCAACCGAATCGCGCGGCCCGGATGGTACATAAACGGGCGCATATTCAAAACACAAACTCTCGCACGGTTCCCCCTGCGCCTGTTCAATCGTCTGGTCTGGCTATGGCGTAAAATCGACCAAACGCTTCCGTGGCCGCCCACATCGATCATCGCGATCGCCGTGAAATCCAGCACATTTCCGCGGACCCCGCACTGAAAATATTGGCTGTTGGATTGCCTATTTGGGAAGGCATGAGAGCCCCCTCCCATGCCTTCCCAGCGGCACTTCTCCTTCTCAGTGTGGCTGTAGCGCGAGCCCAACAACCCGGGCTTGCTGCATCGGCGCCGGCTACGGAGGACGCGCGCGATCGCATTCTCTACGCCGGTGAAACCGAATCTATCAAGCCGCTTGCTCACAAGTTCGTCACCAATATTTTCTACGATCAGCAGGCTATTTGGACCAGTCCATTCCATATCAATCGGCATAATGCGGGCTGGTGGATCTTATTCGGCGGCGCAACCGCCGCCTTCATTGCCACCGATCATACGACCTCTAAGCAGCTTCCAAATACACTCGACCAGATCACTTTCAGCCGACATGTGTCTCAACTCGGAGCCGAATATACGATTTTGCCGGTTTTGGGCGGCCTCTATCTTTTCGGCGCTCTGACGGACAACGGAAAAGCCAGAGAGACGGCGCTGCTCGGCTCGGAGGCGGCCGTTGACAGCGTAGTTGTGTTCGAAGTTCTCAAGACTGTGACTCAGCGTCCTCGACCGCTGGAGAAAGGAGGCTCGGGTCACTTCTTCCAGGGCGGCGATTCATTTCCCTCCGGTCATGCCATGTCGATCTGGACCGTCGCGTCCGTGGTCGGGCATGAATATGAAGATCACAAGGTGGTCCCGATTGTTGCTTATAGCCTTGCAACGCTGGTGAGCGCGTCGCGTTTTTCGGCGCGCCGGCACTTCGCGTCGGACGTCGTAGCAGGCAGTGCGCTTGGGTATTTCATCGGGCGCTACGTGGTTAGCACGCACGATGAACACGCCGGCCACGTTCACAACCGAATGCTGCGCAGTCTGGCGCATCCCCGGATTCTTCCCGAAGTGCAGCCCTCGGGCGGAGTCTACGGGGTGGGCCTCAACTGGAGCTGGAACTAAATCCGAACGAACCACCCACGCCGGTGCATGACGAACGCAATTGCGAACATCAGGAACGTGTACGTCATCGCATAAAGCAGCGACGCGTTGAACGCCGAGGCCAGTGGCGCGAAAAGCATTTGATAGATCCAGCCGCGCAACGAGATGCCCCCGGCCACGTGCACGGCGCTAAAGATTTCATCCAGCAGCTCGGAAATCATGTACACGGTAATCGCGTTCATGCCCATGATCACCAGCGGCTTGGCAACGCGTTTGTAGCCTAGACCATCAATCAAGAACACGAACATTGCGAAAATTACGAAGTCAAGACCGCCCATAAATAGCGCGAACGAACTCGTCCACAGCTTTTTATTAATCGGCATCCAGATATTGCAGAGCAGTCCCGCAGCGATCAGCAAATTGCCGACCGCGAACAACCACATCGTGCGCTCCGACAAGTGCCGCTTGGCCGCCATTATGTGCCCAGCCATAATGCCAAGCAGCGCCGTTGCGATCGCGGGAAGCGTGCTGACCAAGCCTTCGGGATCCCATGTTTTTGTAGATTGATAGTTGTGAGCGCCAAGCACCAACCGATCGACATAATGGGCGAAATTGTTCTCGAGGTCGTATTGGCCCGCGACCGCCAATCCCGGCACCGGCGCGAATTGCATGATCAGCCAATAGCCGAATAACAGACCCATGATCCAGGCAATCTGCGCGCGGATTCCGCTGGCTAAATAGATGGCCGTCGCAATCAAGTAACAGATGGCGATTCGCTGCAGCACTCCGAGCAACCGCAGCGTGCTGAAGTTGAAATGCGGGAACGCGTAGACCAGCAGCCCGAGCCCATACAGGATGAGCGCGCGTTTGAACACCTGGCTGAACAGTTGCGCGCGCGAAACGCCAGCGGCGATTTTCTTGCCGAGCGAAAGCGTGGTGGCGACCCCCACGATCCAAAGGAATGACGGGAACACGACGTCGGTTGGCGTCCACCCATGCCATTCGGCATGCCGGAGCGGCGCGTAAACGTGTCCGCCGTCGCCAGCATTATTGACTAGCACCATAAGCGCCAGAGTGGCCCCGCGAAACGCATCGAGCGAAACCAGGCGTCGCAAACTGGGCGTTTCGGTTGTCGGCGGCGACGGAACTTCGAGAGCTTCCGAAATGGGCGTTGACGTTTCGGACATATAAATGTCTCATTATTACTCAGTCGCCATGAAGATCGCCGGATTGTTTCTACTAATCAGTGCGTTCGGGTTCGCCGGCAAGCGCCCGATGAAATCAGAGTTTGCTGAGCTTCGCAAATCCTGATATAGCGTCACGGAGCACGTCGACAACGCATTTGCAAAATAGCGTTGTTCGAGAAGATTTGAGGTATCTCAAATCCCTGTCTTCCCACTTTCGACGCTTTTTCAGTAGACATCAACTCAACCATGCCCTGTTTAGGACAGCGGTGATTTAGGGTACACTCACCCTTAAGCAGGAGTAAACATTGTTTTCCATAACAAGAAGTAGGCCAGTAACAGCGCTGTATTCCGCAGCATTATTTCTTGCTGCAACGAGCATCTTCGCTTCGGAGCAACCCGCCTTTGCCCTAACTCCTGCTCGACTCAATGCGCCCTCTTCTATCGTCATCGCGGACCTCAACGTCGTTGGCAAGCTCGATCTGGTCGTCTCCACCCGAACCAAGTACATTCACGAGCTGTTGGGAAACGGCGATGGTCGCTAGCACCGCCCCCACTGGTGTTGGCATGGTCGCGGTAATGATTGGAAATGGCGACGGCAGGCCGGATGGCGTCGGCGTCGACTACACTAGCTCGATTCTCACTGTCTTTCTGAACACTACCAAGTATGAGGAATTAGTTGACTCTTAACATCCGCTTTCGCTTCGCAACGATCCTGATCGCCTCAGTCGGAATCGTCTTCGCCCAGAAGCCTTCGTTCGCCCCCGGTGTCAACTACCTTATCGGTGCCACCCCCCAAGCCGTCGTGATCGGCGATTTGAACGGTGACGGCGTGCCTGATCTCGCTGTCACCAATTTCGGATCTAAAAGCATCTCGATCTATCTGGGCAAAGGAGACGGTACGCTTACCGCGGCCCCCACGCCTACAGTAAACGGATCCCCACAATCTCTGGTAATGGCAGACCTCAACGGCGACGGCAAACTCGATCTGGTAATCCTTCTTTACCCCCAGCGCATCGCCGTACTCTTTGGAAACGGTGACGGAACTTTTGGCTCTCCCATTATTCTCATCGTCGACAAAGATCCAATCGGAATTGCAGTCGGCGACCTAAATGGCGATGGCAAGCCCGACATTGCGATTGTGAACCAAACTTCTCCCGGCGGCCCAGTCGGCTATATTACGCTCCTGCTTAACAATGGCAACGGCACGTTTCTACCGCCGCTGCACCTGAGCGCGGGACAGTTTCCGACTCGGCTCAAGATTGCCGACATAAATGGCGATGGCAAGGGAGACCTTCTCGTGACCGATATGGGACTTGGAACGTTACAAAGGAACGGCAGCCTAATGGTGTTCCTTGGCAACGGTGACGGAACATTTCAGGCAGCCAAGCACTACGCGGCAGGAAACACACCCGTTGACTTGGCCTTGGGAGATTTCAATGGCGACGGACGGCCGGACGTGGCAATCGTGGACGGGCCCTACTTAGAACCAAGCAGACTTGCAGTTCTGCTTGGGAACGGCGATGGCAGCTTTCAAACACCCACCTTTATTCCGCTGGATCCCGCCCGTATGCAGTTGCCGTGGCTGACTTCAACTCCGACCACAAACAAGATATCGTGATCGCAACTGGCAACTCGTTCGCAGTGCTTACGGGGAACGGCGACGGGACCTTTCAACCGCCTTCGTTTCTTGTCACCGGGACCTTTGCCGCGAATGTAGCCGCCGGGGATTTGAACGGCGATGGCAAGCCAGAGGTCGTAGGAATCGATTTCTGTAACCTGAATCTCACGGTTTTCATAAACACGACCCCATAACGAACGCCACACGCAAAAGGTAAATCATGTCAGTCAAAACGAAATTTCGCTTCACACCGATCCTCTTCCTGGCGGCGACCGCGATCCTCTGCGCCCAGCAGCCCACCTTCGTCCCCGGAGTAATCTACCCCGTCGGCACGGATCCCCAAAGCGTCGCAATTGCCGATTTCAATCGAGACGGCATACCCGATCTGGCCGTCACCAATAACAACTCCAATAACATCTCAATTTTCTTGGGCAAAGGGGATGGAACATTTACCGCCGCCATCCCGGCGTCCGTCAACAAGCCAGCGTTTCTGGAAGTCGTGGATTTGAACAGCGACGGCAAGCTCGACATAGCCGTCGCGAGCGGATTCCAGTATTACATCAGCGTACTTTTTGGAAACGGCGATGGAACCTTCCAAGCGCCAGTTATTCTTTTTGCGGGGAAAGATGCGAACGGAATCGCGGTGGGTGATTTAAACGGTGACGGCAAACCCGACATCGCCGTCACCAATGCCAATCCCACGGGCGGTCATCTTACGATTCTTTTCAACAACGGAGACGGCACGTTTCAACCTCCGGTCCACTTAGTTACCGGCAACTATCCGATATTGCTGAAGATCGCCGACGTTAACGGCGACGGTAAGGGAGACCTCATTGTTGTCGATCAAGGAAATCAGCAGCCGCATAAAAATGGCAGTATGGCCGTGCTGCTCGGACACGGCGATGGCACGTTCGATGCGGCCAAGTTATACCCGGCCGGGGAGTTGCTCCAAGGCTTCGCGCTGGGGGATTTCAACGGCGACGGGCGACTCGATGTGGCGGTCGCAAATACCCCTGCGGGATCGACCGGTTCCATCGCCGTGCTGCTCGGCAACGGGGACGGAACCTTCCAGGCCCCAAGATTTGTGAATGGCGGCTCAAACCCGTTCAAGATTGCCGTTGCGGACTTCAACCATGATGGCAAGCAGGACCTTGTCGTCGCCGATTCAAACACTGGTTTCTACGCCGTGCTTACGGGCAATGGTGACGGGACTTTTCAACCGCCCCTGCTTCTGTCGGGCCCGCTCTACTCCACGGATGTGGCCGCCGGGGATTTGAACGGCGATGGCAAGCCGGATTTCGTCGGCGTGGTTTTCGGTGCGGAGAAAGCCATCGTCTTTCTGAACACAACCCCTTAACCCCATACCGCTTTGCGGCGCGCCCCGTCCCTGGTATATGGTTATAGTTTCCGAACCTCCACCAACGAAAGGGACCCATATCGTGAAGTCCAAAAATCCCCCAGGCACCTCCCGTCGCGGTTTCATCCGCGGCGTCGGCATCACCAGCACCGCTGTGGGCGCCGTTGTTCTCGAGAAAACCGCGCTCGCCGAACCTTTTGCAGTCGCCAAAACCATCGGCCCAGACGCCGCCCCGATCACACTCAAGGTCAACGGCAAGCCGGTCAACATCATCGTCGAACCACGCGTCACTCTGCTCGACGCCATGCGCAACCAGATCGGCCTGACTGGTGCCAAGCGCGTATGCGATCGAGGCACCTGCGGCGCTTGCACCGTCATGATCGACGGCAAAGTGAATTATAGTTGCACCGTCCTCGCCATCGATGCGCAAGGGCGCGACATCCAAACCATCGAGGGCCTCGCGCCAGCCGGGAAATTGCATCCCGTGTCGGCGGCTTTCGTGAGCCAGGATGGTCAGCAGTGCGGATACTGCACCCCGGGCTTCGTAATGGCCGCGAAGGGTTTCCTTGACCGCAATCCCGACCCCAGTTACGAACAGGTTGAACACGGGCTCGGCGGCAATCTATGCCGCTGTGGAACTTACGTTGGCGTACGCAAAGCCGTTCTTGAGGCCGCCAAAGAAATGAAAGGATCGCGACATGCCTGATTACAGTTGGCCACCGATGAATGACCGCCGCGTCATCGGCAAGCGGATCAGCCGGCTCGATGGAGGCGCGAAATCTTCCGGCCGCGCCAAGTACGCTTCAGATTTCTATCGCAAAGATCTGCTGTTCGGCATGCTTCTCACTTCGCCGCATGCGCACGCGAAAATCGTCAGCATCAATCTCGATGACGCCAAGAGCTTGAAGGGTGTCACGGCGGTGCGCGCCATCGCTGCGCCGGGCGATGAGATTCAGTGGGAGGGCGCCGAGATCGCCGCTGTTGCCGCCACCTCCGAAGAAATCGCGCGCGACGCCATTCGCAACATTAAGGTTGAGTATCAAGTCCTTCCGCACCTCGTCAAGGAAGAGGATTTGTCGAAGGCCGGCCCGCGCGCGAAAGCCGCCGGCGAGCAGGTCACGGGCGATCCTGACAAGGCCTTTCAGGATGCCGACGCCGTCGTGGTCGAAGGCTTTTACGGAATTCCCGTCCTCACACACTGCTGCCTGGAATCGCACGGCAACGTCGTCGAGTGGCGGCAGGACGGCCTAAACCTCTGGCCTTCCACGCAGAACGTCTCCGGCATCGGCGGTGATCTCGCAACATCACTAAAATATCCCGCTGGCAAAATCAAAGTCGAGATGGATTACATCGGCGGCGGCTTCGGCAGCAAATTTGCGGCGGATCGTTGGGGCGTCGAGACGGCTTATCTTTCGCAGATGAGCGGCGGGCGTCCGGTGAAGTTGATGCTGGAGCGGAGGGACGAGCTGATGATCGGCGGCAACCGTCCGTCGGGATTCGCGAAGATCAAAGTAGCGGCGAAGAAAGACGGGACCATCACCGCGTGGCAGTCCGAGTCTTGGGCGACCGGCGGAATCGGCGGCGGCGGATCGCCTCCGCTGCCCTATGTGTTCACTGAAATTCCCAACAAACGCATGTCCCATAGTGCCGTTGCGACAAACACCGGCGGTGTACGCGCGTGGCGGGCGCCGAACCATCCCCAAGCCTCTTACCTAACTTGCAGTGCTCTGGAAGATTTGGCGGCGAAGCTGAAGATGGATCCCGTCGATCTCTTCATGAAGAATCTGGAAGTGACGGCGCGGGCCGACACGTACCGCGCGCAGTTGGTCAAGGCTTCCGAATTGATCGAGTGGAAGAAGAACTGGCATCAGCGCGGCGAGGGCGATCCCGGCCCTGTGAAGCGCGGCCTCGGGCTTGCGATCAACACGTGGGGCGGCGGCGGCCACACCAGTCAGTGCCGCACCATCATCAATCCCGATGGATCGGTGCAGATCGAAATCGGCAGTCAAGACGTCGGCAGCGGCACGCGCACTGTCATCACCCAGGTCGCCGCTGAAACGCTCGGCCTGCCGGTGGGTTCGGTGCAATTGGTTATGGGCAATAACTCGCTGCCGCCATCCGGACCTTCCGGCGGATCGACTACGGTCGGCGGAGTTTCGTCATCCACGCGCAAGTCTTCCGTGAACGCCTTGAATAAATTGCTGGAGACAGTCGCTCCTGTTATGGGCGTGCAGCCGGAACAGCTCAAAGCCGTCGATGGCCGGATTCAAATGAAGGACAATCCGTCGAAGAGCATGACGTGGCAGGCGGCATGCGCCAAGCTCGGAACAAACAAAATTTCCGAGATGGGCGCGAACGATCAGCGTAAGCCCGAAGGTTTGAATTCGAGCGGCGTGGGGGGAATCCAAATGGCGGATGTCAGCGTTGACACGGAAACTGGCATCGTCAAGATGAACCGATTCGTGGCCGTTCAGGATGTCGGGCTAGTTGTCAATCCTAAGCTGGCCGACAGCCAGATTCATGGCGCCGTGATCATGGGAATTTGCGGCGCGCTGATGGAAGAGCGCGTGATGGACGCCTACACCGGACGTATGCTGAATCCCGACATGGAGTTTTATAAGCTGGCGGGAATCGGTGACATTGGCGAGATTATTTCGCATCTCGACATCACTCCGGAGCACGATAAGCGCGGCGTGATCGGACTCGGCGAACCACCGGCCATCGGCGTGGTCGCGGCCATTGCGAACGCAGTAGCGAATGCCATCGGAGTCCGCGTGCCGCGGGTGCCGCTTACGCCAATGCACGTTCTGGCAGCACTCGAAGGAAGGAACGCATAATGGAAAACTTCGCATACGCGAGTCCTGCGACTTTGCAGGAAGCGCTCGGGCTGCTCTCGACCAAGCCGGGTGAGGTGCAGCCGCTGGCCGGAGGCACGGACCTCATTAGCATGATGAAAGAACATCTGGTGACGCCTCGGCTCATCGTGAACATTAAGCAGATTAAAGAGCTCGGTGGAATCACTTCAGGCAAGTATGGCGTCCGCATCGGCTCTATGGTGACGTTCGACGACCTTATGGAAAATGCGCTCCTGCGCAAGAGCTTGCCTTCTCTGGTGGAAGCCGCTCGCGGCGTCGCGAGCCCGCAAATCCGCAACATGGGGACCGTGGGCGGTGACTTATGCCAGCGCCCGCGCTGCTGGTATTTTCGCCAAGGTTACGGCGTCCTCGCAATGGACAATAACAAGGCGTTGGTGCCGGATGGCGAAAATCGCTATCACGCCATTCTGAACAACAACGGGCCCGCGTTCTTCGTCAGCCCTTCCAGCTTGGGGCCGGCTCTGGTGGCGCTGGGGGCCACGGTGCGCGTGGTGTCGGCATCGGGCAGTCGCGATATTGCAGCCGACAAGTTCTTCGTAACTCCGCTGAATGAATCCATGCGCGAGGTTGCAATCCAGCCGAATGAGTTAGTAAGTGAGATTCATGTTCCAATTGGCACTCGCAATGCCACTTACGAAGTGCGTCACAAGACGGCTCTCGATTGGCCGCTGGCGACTGCATCCGTCGCTCTGAAGATGAACGGGTCGACAGTCACGAGCGCCCGTGTCGTGCTCGGCCACGTCGCCCCAACGCCTTTCGAAGCCACGGCGGCCGACAAGGTGCTCGCCGGTAAGGGCATCACCGAAGAAGTCGCCACTCAAGCCGCGAAACAAGCGCTGATGGATGCAACGCCGCTCAGTCAGAACGCATATAAGGTGCAACTGGCGCGAGTAGCGATAAAGCGCGCACTGCTGGAAGCGGTAAAGGGCTAGCGATGGCGCTTGCCGATCGCGGGGAGCGCTCCGGCCTAACGCGCGTGGGTCACGACCGCTGCGAAAATCTGCGCTGGAAAGGTCTGTTTATCGAAGCCGAGTGGGACCCAACAGTCCCCCATGGCAATGACCGCGCCTTCTGGTGCCAGCATACCTACAACTGCCTCGGCCCGGACAGCAAGCTCGTCGATGAGTACGAGTGCAACGAGGCGAGACGTTGCTACAAGCCTCTTTGATACAATTGGAGTGCATGAAACGCTCTCTAGGCTCCCTCATCCTCTGTGCGGGTATCTGTAGCGCCGCCAGCCTCCCGTCCCATTCGATTCAAGGCGATTACGTCGAAGCCCGTACTGCCGATGTCTACACAGGCCCTTGCTTCGCCAACTCCGAAACCGGTCTCGTCGGCCAACTCGCCGTCTTCGGCTGGAAAGTCTCGAACGGCTCATGGGACGGCGTGGATCTCAATGGTCTCTCCGTCGTCGGCGTCATTCGCGCCAGCTCGACTCTTGGCGACGTCTATCACACCGCGTACCCCGTCAAGTCGGTGCTCATCATTGATGACCGTGCCAACGGGGAACAGCGACTGGCGCTCAAGAGCTTCGCCAAGCACATGGGCGGCGACCTCCTCCAGCAAATCGTCCGTGTCGACTTCGAGCCCGTCGACCTGACCTTCGCCAACGGCGACATCCACAGCATGAAGGCGACTCTCACCGCCGGCACCCTCGCGAAGATCGAAACTCGCGCCATGGCCTCGGGAGACCACATTTGCCGCAATGAAGAAGTCTGGTACCAGCCGCTCACCAACTTGACCCATGCCATGCCCGCCGTCGCCGTTGCCCACCAGTTCCGGGGCGAGGGTCTCGGTACCACGTGGAGCAGCCCCGACAAACGCAGCGCATTCGTCGGGAACTTTTCTGAGGTCTCGGAGTAAAGGGAGCGGTGGTTAGTTTGCTAGTGGTCCGCATTCAATAAACTCGCTATGAACCAGCGATGATGACGAAATTGCACACGAAAGCCGCGGATGGCGCTGTGGTCTCTGAAAAAATCGGCGTCGTGAGATAGCGATACGGCGAGACGAGGTTCGATTAACTTTCCCGTCGCGGCTAAATGGGCGGAACCCGCCTTGCTTTTCGGCGCGATCCGTGACGTGCTCTTCGAAGACCGTCCTCCGGGATTTGAAAGGCACTGAGCAATACGGTTTCCTGCATGGTTAAAGGACGGGCAGCTTGAGCCTGGAATTGTGCCTGGGCGCCCGCCTCCTGCTGTTCAGCTCGCGGCGCCCGTGCCATCCGCATTGACCTGCAGCGTTGAGCTCACTTCGAGTTGAGTTGGACCGCGCCCGCTATCCTCGAAAGCATACCGATGGCCAGCCGAAGCAGGTGTTCGCGTCGATTCGGGTATCCTCACGGCTAGGTAATGACTTGTACCGTTGCGGGAAACGCCTTGATTTATACGGTGATTCCGGCATGTTAAACTTGCATTTACACTCGTTGCGCCGCTAGCCGCATCACACACACTTCAGGAGAGTTATGGCAGAGACACAGAGGCATCTTTTCACGTCTGAATCGGTTACCGAAGGCCATCCCGACAAAATCGCGGATCAAATTTCGGACGCGGTCCTTGACGCCGTTCTGGAACAGGATCCCAACGGGCGCGTGGCCTGCGAAGTTTTGGTTACGACCGGCATTTGCGTGGTAGCTGGCGAGATCACCACTACCTGTTATGTCGATGTGCCCAAAATCGCGCGGCAGACCATTGAATACGTCGGCTACACCGATGCAGCGTACGGGTTCGATTCAAAAACCTGCGGCGTGCTGAACGCCATCCAAGGTCAGTCGCCCGACATCGCGATGGGTGTGGACCCGGGCGGTGCGGGCGATCAGGGCCTCATGTTCGGCTACGCCTGCGACGAAACGCCCGAGCTAATGCCGATGCCCATTATGATGGCGCACAAGCTCACCAAGCGGCTCTCGGAAGTGCGACGCGCTGGAATTCTCGAATACCTTCGTCCCGATGGCAAATCCCAAGTCAGTGTTGAATACGTAAATGGCAGGCCCAAGCGCATCGACGCCGTTGTTGTTTCCACCCAGCACGGCGACGACGTCTCGACCGAAGAACTCCGGGCCCAAGTTAAGAAGCACGTTGTGGATGCTGTTATTCCATCCGGCATGGTGGATTCGCAGACTAAATATCACATCAATCCAACGGGCCGTTTTGTTGTGGGCGGACCTCACGGCGACACTGGCCTGACGGGCCGCAAGATCATCGTCGATACTTACGGCGGAATGGGCCGGCACGGCGGCGGCGCTTTTTCGGGCAAGGACGCGACGAAAGTCGATCGCTCAGCCTGCTACATGGCGCGGTATATCGCTAAGAACTTGGTTGCCGCGGGCCTGGCGACGCGCTGCGAAGTGCAACTCGCATACGCTATCGGCGTGGCTGAGCCGGTATCTGTGATGGTGAACGCCTTCGGAACTGAATCCATTCCTGAGTCGGAGATGACGGAATTGATCCGCGCCAATTTCCCGCTTACTCCTAAAGGCATCATCGATCACTTGAAACTCCGCCGCCCGATCTATCAGAAGACCGCCGCGTTCGGACATTTCGGACGCACCGAGCCGAGTTTTTCCTGGGAAGTCATCGACAAGGTAGAAGCGCTGCGCAGCGCCTCGCGAATGGCTCAAGCCGTCGCCCGCTAGAACTTTAATTTTAGATAAGAAACTAAATCAAACCATGGCTACTAACGTTCAGACTCAAATTGCAGGTGATGTGAAAGACTTCGCGCTCGCCGATCTCGGGAAGCGCCGGACCGAGTGGGCATTCCAATCCATGCCAGTAGTGAACCTGCTAATGAAGGAGTTCAGTAATTCAAAACCGCTCGCCGGGGTTCGCGTTTCCGCTTGTCTCCACGTCACTAGCGAAACCGCAAACCTGATGATCGCTTTGAAGGCGGGCGGTGCCGACGCCGTGCTCTGCGCCTCCAATCCGCTTTCCACGCAGGACGATGTCGCCGCGCACCTTTCACGCGACCACGGTATCCCAACCTATGCGATCAAGGGCGAAGATAACGCGGTCTACTATGCGCATCTTTCGGCTGTCGCCGATCACCGCCCGCACATGACCATGGACGACGGCGCGGATCTGGTGAACCTTCTCCACACCAAGCGCAAAGAGCTTCTGGGCAACGTCATCGGTGGCACCGAAGAGACCACCACCGGGGTCATCCGGCTGCGCGCCATGGCCAAGGAAGGCGTCCTTGGTTACCCTGTGATCGCCGTCAACGATGCGCTCACCAAGCATCTGTTCGATAACCGCTATGGCACCGGACAGAGCACCATCGACGGCATCATCCGCGCGACCAACATGCTGCTCGCTGGAACTACCTTCGTTGTCGCCGGCTATGGCTGGTGCGGACGCGGCGTCGCCATGCGAGCGCGCGGGCTGGGCGCAAACGTCATCGTCACCGAAATCGATCCGACCAAGGCGATTGAAGCCTTAATGGACGGTTTCCGAGTCATGACCATGGAAGAAGCCGCCCCCATCGGCGATTTTTTTGTTACGCTCACCGGCAATAAACACGTGATCCGCAAAGAACATTTCGAGGTGATCAAAAACAACGCGGTAGTCTGCAATTCGGGCCACTTCAATGTGGAGATTGATCTCGAAGGGCTTTCAAAGATGTCGAGATCGCGCCGCGAAATGCGCGAATTTGTCGAGGAATTCACACTCCCCACCGGACGCAAAATTTGCGTTCTCGGCGAAGGCCGTCTCATAAATCTGGCCGCAGCCGAAGGTCATCCCGCGTCCGTAATGGATATGAGTTTCGCGAACCAGCTTCTGGGCGCGGAATACATGGTCAAGAATCACAAAAACCTCCAGAAGATTGTTTACTCCGTGCCTGACGATCTCGACAAGCGCGTCGCGAAACTCAAACTCGCATCCATGGACGTAAACATCGACGTACTCACTCCCGAGCAGGAACACTATCTCGCTAGTTGGTCCGAAGGCACCTAGAAGATGCTTTTACCCCGCGCGTTCTTCATGATCGGGCCGTAGGCTTCCTTATCGAATGGTGGGCAGCCTGTTGGGAATTGGCCTAGGGGGTGATGCTTCTGTCGCATGAGATAGGTGCAAAATGTGAGCGTTTTGCAGACTCGCAGTTCATCGAGTTCGCCGCGGGATAGCGCATCGGCGGCGAAATCGGGATACGCCAGCGCGCCTCGGCCTACTCCAAGAAACCGAATATTTCCCTCGGCGATATTCCACGCACCGGCATTGACCGCGTATTTCTGAAGCCAGCTATATCCGCTTCCGACCATCGGCAGTTCCGGAAATGCGCGCTGCAGTTCTCTGGCAATGCGGAAGTGCCGGTTCACTCCCAGCATTGGATGCTCCGGCTGCTCATAGTTCCCCTCATCCGGCTTCTCGAAAGGCCGCACCACATGCGGATTGTAGTAAGGACACGCCAGCGAAATGTTGAACACCTCGGCACCCGCATCGCGCAGGATACGAATCGCTTCCTTGACCTCGCTTAAATCTTCTTCGAGCGGATTGTCTGGATTCACGCCGAAACCGTATGGATAGGGAAGTTGGTATCCCAGGGGCGCGCCGCAGCCGGTGGTTGGGTCCTTGGCATACGGCACGCTATCGAAGCATCCGATCCGGACCGCGATGAGCAGCTTGCGTCCGTACTTCGCGCGAGTCTTGCCGATGATGTTCTTCCCGCAACGCACCCGATTCTCAAGCGGACCGCCATATCGGCCTTCGCGCGTCTTCGCGCCTAGCAGTTCACTAAGCAGATAGCCGTGTGTCATCTTCAAGTCGATGGCGTCGAACCCGGCGTCGACGGCGAGCCCGGCGGTGCGCACAAAATCGTCTTCGAGGCGTTCGAGTTCGCCGTCCGAGATGAGGGGCGCGTCAGGAGGGCTTTGGGTCATCCGATCGATCAGCGGATTGTGATACGCCAGGATGCGCTTGGGCACGCTGTAACGGCCTGAGTGGGTCAACTGCATGGGGACCAGAAGATCGTCGGCAGTGCCCCATCGTTCAGCGTGTTGGCTGCGAATCACGGAAAGCAGCCGCGTGAAATCCGGAACATTGCCGGGCGTGATCCAAAGCTGACGTGTGTTGGCGCGGCCTTCGTCGCGCACTGCCGTGGCTTCAAACCAGACCAGCTTGGCGCCGCCGCGGGCGAAACGCGTGTAACGGCGGAACGTCAACTCGCCGGGACGGCCATCGAGCGTTCCATCGCAGCCCTCCATCGGGTGAATCGCGATGGAGTTGCCGACGGTGCGGCCGCCGACCGTCACCTTGCGCGCAAGTATCGACGAGACACGCGCTGCATCCGGCTCCAGGCGAACATGGGTAGCGCCTAGGTCTTCAGCGCTCCGTTGTAGCTGGTTGAGGCTCTTGTACTGGAAATGTCTCATCGTCCAATCCGTGCCGCGGCAGCAGGGCGATGGCTACCGCGCCCACCATCGCGACGGTCAACACGGCCCCCATCGCGACCGAATAGCTGCCGAAGTGCTCGCGCAAAGCGGAAACGCCCTCAGGCACCCAGGTCTGCCCGATGGTGTTGATGGGCAGAATCACGGCCATGGCGCGCGCCAGCGAGTTCACGCCGAACTGCTTAGCAGCCATCAACGGAATGAGCATGTAGTCGGCGCCCATGGCGAAACCGAAGATCACCGCGAACACGTACGGAGTGGCTGGCGGCGCGACCATCAAGAGCAGCGGAATGGTGGCGGCGACAACGAAGTAAGTCGCGGTCATCACATATTTCATGGGGAATTTATCCGCGAGGCGCCCGATCAAAAGCCGGCCTGCAATACTCGACACAAGAATCAGAATGGAAGCGATTCGCCACACCGAATTTAGGATGGATTGATCGGTGAAACCGGCATCGCGGAACACCAGCTTCATGTGCTGATTGATGGCTCCGATGGCACCTATCGAACAGAAGCTCCCGACAAGTAACATCCAGAACTGCCACTTACTCAAGAGATAGGCGAAGCTGCGCGGCGCGACACCGGAATCGGCGTTGGCTTGGGCGTCGCCATCCGGAAACTGACCGACATCGGCGGGCTTATCGCGAATGACGAAGAGCGCCAGGGGCCAGGCAAGGAACATCAGGGATCCCAGAATCATGAGCGCATTGCGAAAGCCCAGATTCTCGGTGAGCGGTTTTACGATGTAAGACCCGATGCTCCCGAATACGCCGACGCCGACGTAGGCGATACCCATCGCGGTGCCGCGGTTGCGCCGGAACCACTGCGAGATGACGATCTGGTGGGGGATGGGACCGGACAGAATGTAGCCCATGGTGTACAGGAACCAGAAGGCGTAGTAAAGCCACAGGTTCCCATTCATGGAACCGAAGCCCAGAAACGCGAAAAATGTGAGCGTGGTTCCGGCAACAATCAGTTTGCGCGGGCTAAACCGCGGCACCAGCACCGGGCCGACCCACAGAGTGAGCAGCGCGGCAATTGGAAAACCGAGCGTGATGTTGTGGATGGGCCAGTGGAACGTGTTCTTGTAATAGTCGAAGAAGAACGGCATGTTGTAGTAGGGAATTCCTACCGCAATGCCGAAGGTGCAGAACACCGCGAACGTCACCCACCAGCCGTAAAACTTTTGCCGCATTGAGTGGCTATCTTATCAATAAGTCAGACGGGACGCCGTCGCGGTCCGAATCGGCGTCCCACAACGTAGCGCTTCCGCTGCGGCTGGCTAAGGCACCTGAAAACTGGTCGTGGTGGTGAAAGTGCCGTTGGGGGTTGTGATGGTGATCGGGCCGGACGTCGCGCCGGAGGGCACATCGACGTAGACGGCTTGGGTGGAATTCACCGTGATGGTTGCGGCCGCGACGCCGTTGAATGAGACCGAGCTGGCGCCGAGCAGATTTCGTCCCCAGAGCAGAATGGGCTGGCCGGTTGCGCCGGTTGTGGGCGAGAACGAGCTGACGAACGGCTTTGGTTTGGGTAGACCGATATCTAGCGAGAAAATCGTCCCCAGGCCATAGAGGCCGCCGAGCGGAGAAGCGCCATAGAGTTTGCCGTCCATACCTTGCACCAGCGAGCAACTGCAGAGCCCCTCATTAGGTTGAAACTTATGAAGCCGTGTCAGCTTGAGTGTCTTTAGGTTAACCTGGAACAAGTAGGATGGACCGCCGTCGGTCGATCCATACAGATTGCCGTCGCTGCCCTCCACCAAGAAAGCCGGCTGAGTCATGCCGGTCGCCGGGAAATCAAGGAGCTTTTGATAGGTACCGTCGGCAGCGACCTTGTAAATCATGCCTGTTTGCGTGGCCCCGCCGCGCGGAAACGCCCCATAAATATTTCCATCACTTGCGGCGACGATCGGAGCGGCTAATCCGCCGGCGCCAGCGACTGGAAGACTTACCACCTTTGTGTACTGCCCCTGGGGAGTCATCCGGTACAGCCACCCGGTGCTGATTCCAGACAAACTCTTAAAAGCAATGCTGTAAATGTTGCCATCTTGGCCTTGCACGAGGTTAGTGCCACCATATGGAAACCCGTCACTTCCGCTGAATTGGTGCAACGGGGTGATCACACCGTGGAGACCAATCTGCGCGAAGACAAATGCCCCACCAACCGAGGCGCTCACAAAGTTATAGATAAGACCCGCTGGAGAAGTAAGAGACCACGAACCTGGTATCCACGGAGCAGTTTTGTAACTTTGAGCGCTACCAGTCAGATCTACAGAAATATATTGATAGTTCAAAGAACTCTGCATATACCAGCCAGGCCCATAAAACCTTCCGTCCAATGCCTGAACGAATGCCGCGATATAAAAGAAAGGCGGAGCCGTGTAGACGTTCTGCACATTACCAAAATAATCCATCGAGAATATGGAGGCGCCGAAAGCATTGTTCTGGGCGATAGAGAGCCCGTTAAACGTGCCCACACTGGTTTCAACCAGAGTAATTGGCTCCGCCGCCAGAAAAGTCTGGGGTGCCGTGTACAAGAGCTTAAAAGTCGGCGTGGTTGCGGCTTCCTGGGCGAAGGCAGCACCTGAGGCAAGTAGCAATATCGGGATGCAAACTTTTAGAGCAGAACGGATCATATTCATAAATAGCCCCTTTAAAGTTGATAACAGGTAGACTTGTGTTAATTAGTGGGTGCAGGTACCGAAACAAGAATTCCGCTAACGGTGGAAGAACCAGACGCAGCGTTGAACACTGGCAAATAAACCTTACCGTTTGCCAGGGTAGGCTCGGCAAACGGCGAAACCTTCCAGGTGCTTACCGAAACCGGGGGCGCTCTGCACGCGGCGTTAGCTGCCACACTGCTATCCCACTTGTAGGTAAGGCCTACCGGGCTCGTTTGAACAGTGTAGGCAAAAAGCTTTCCATTGAAGTGCAGCGTTTCGTCGTTGGAGCCCGACGGCGTCAACGCGGTCCATAACGTAGCGCTCCTGCCCGCGTTAGCCGCAATTGCCATTATCCCGCCTGGGTAGCCAGCAGTCGAACCAAAAGTTCCGGTGGTAGGAAATGCGGGAGTGGTTCCGAAGCTGTACGTATAGGTTGATCCGGCGTTGGACAGGGTCCCCTGGAAAATGCGGGCGGTCTCATTCCATGGCCAAACAAACAAGAGATCGTTCCAAAATGCCAATTCGTTGATTTGGTCGGACGGAATGTCGTTAAAATGAAGACTGTCAAGCCTGCTCGGGCAGACCGTAGTGCTGCCGATCGGGGGCGGATAGTCGGTCGCCTGAAAAGGGAGTTGGGTTTGCGATGTGCCCGAGGTGACGCCGACATCCCCCGCTCGGAACTGACCCAAGCCGAAGCCGTTGTTTGCCGGAAGTGAGTAAACAAATCCTGTCTTGTCTGCCGTGATGGCGTAGACATTGGTTTGCGTCCCACTAATCACCTTTTGGAACAGCACTACCCCGGGTGTACCAAAATCCAGATCGTAGCGGTTGAGCTCTTCGAATTGGTAAGCTGCTTTTGTTGAACCGGACTCGTTTCGGAAAGTGTACCTGTTTGGGGTGAAAAAATCACTTGGAGAGCCGAGCGCGTTACTGGTCGGCGCGGGCAGCTTTACTACTGACTGGCCCCAACTCAAAACGTTGGTTGCGTCCGTACAGGAGGTCTGTCCTACACCCGTCGAGTTGCAATCAAATGGTCCATTTCCCGAGCCGAAAAATACATTAGCGGAGCCGTCTGCGGCCAACCCTTTTCCGGACTGCCAGAGACCGCCCCCATTGCCGATCCAGTTGTCACCGTAGTAACAATGAGCGCCCGTACATGAAGGCGGACTTGCATTCGCGGGGAATATCGACGTTGTGAGCGTAGAACTGGAGGTAGTGAATGGCCCGCCGGTCAAGGCGGTAATCGAAAACGGCGAGTAGACTACGGAATATCCAAATACCGCGCCGTGATAAGTGTATAAGCCCCCAGCCAACTCGGCAACGCCGGTTCCGAACCCGGCATATACGTATGTGCTGATGTGCCCGCCTCCATCGTTCACGTGATTTAAAAGCAGCGACGGTCGTTGGATCTGGTAGCTAGGTGTAAAAAAAGTAGAGGCGCCGATCGGAACAGGAAGAGCAGTCATATCATTACCCGTTGTTACGTCAATAGCGTTCATGTACCACGAATATGTTGTCGCGGTGGGGCCTGTCGCACACGCCGATACAACATACATCACTGGAGTCGTTGGAACAATATCGACAACTGGCGTTGAAACAATGCCGTAATAAGGCAGCGTTAACACCCCCGGTTTTCCCAAAGAGTCTATTTTCGTGAAGGGTTGTGGAGTCAACCCTCCGCAGTTTTGATACAGAGCTGTGCTCCCAGTGCGCTTCCACAATCTTGTTCCTGTATCGGCGTCGAATGCGTATACGGTATCGTTCAAGGTGGCCACAAGTAGGACGTTATAAACAACGCTCAGGATGGTCACACCGGTCAGGTAGAGGGGCTGAGCCATCACGGGGTTATAAGTTTGCCCGCTTGGCATATCCGCGGCGTCGAGCTTAAAAAAGTTTAGTGGTGCGAAGTAGGTAAAATCCGTCATTCCGCCGAGTGTCGTCTCTGCCAAATTTACGCTTGAGCGGTAGCGGTTGTACTGACCGGTAAGAACGCATGGCGATCCTGCAGCGCAGACCGTTGCGGCGGGGGGCGGCGGGGTGCCGGGCGCGAGCAATCCCGACGAGATCAAGCCTGGCGAAAGGAGCGGTCCGCCGTAGGGCGCGGCAGATTCGGCTATGGGATCGCTAGTTGGAGTGATCTGTCCGGACGCGAACGAAGCCATCAGAAGCAGAGAGAGAGAGAGAGAGAGAGAGACGAGCCATTACGTTTTCTCCAGTACGACGCCCGCAATGTCCAGGTAAGACCCGACTGTACGCTCTTATACAACGCAAGTCAAGGAAAATTGGCAGCTAGCGAAACATCCCCAGCACCGCGTTCACCATCACGGCGCCCATGCCGATCGGAATCATGTACTTCCATCCGATATTCATCAATTGGTCGTAGCGGAAGCGGGGGAAGGTGCCGCGGAACCAGATCATCAGATAAATTACCAGCGCGATCTTGAATAAGAACCAGAATACCGGTGCGAACCAAGTAGTGAGCGCGGGGACAAGGAACAGGGCACCGAAGGCAACGAGTGCGGCGGCGATTATCGCCATTAGGATTCGATGCGGGCGATACGGCAGTTTCGGGATGAGCACTAAGCTGCTCGCGCCTGAACCGGCGAAGATCAGGGCGGGGAATAGAGCGTCGAAGAACCATCCTAGTGCAGCGACACTCGGGAAGGGCGGCAACCATCCGCCCCAGAAGAGAGTCACGCCGACGGCTGACGCCACAAATAAATTCGCGTACTCCGACAGCATGAAGAAGCCCCAGCGGACGCCGCTATATTCCGTGTGATAGCCGCCGGTGAGTTCCGATTCTGCTTCGGGTAAGTCGAACGGAATGCGATTGGTTTCAGCGGTCGCGGAGATCAGGAACACCACGAACGGCACAATCATGAAGCCGAAGTTTTCGAAGACGAACCATACCCCGCGCTGCTGCTGCGCGTGCACGATCCCCTGCATGCTCAACGTGCCTGCGACCATGAGCGCGGAGAGCAGGGCGAATGTTAGAGCTACTTCGTAACTAACTAACTGCGCGGCGCTGCGCAAGCTTCCGAGCAGCGAGTAGTGACTGTTTGACGACCATCCTCCTAGGATGATGCCTAATATCCCGACTGCTGAGACGGCCGAGATGACCAGGATACCGACATTCACGTCACTTACAAAAATGCGAGCGCTGAAGGGGAGGACGGCGAAGGCGGTGAGCGCGGTGAAGGTTGAGATGATCGGGGCTATCCAGAAGATCAGATGGTCCGAATCTTCGGGAATAATGTCTTCCTTGAGGATGAGTTTCAACGCGTCGGCAAGCGGTTGCAAGAGGCCGTGCGGGCCGACGCGCATGGGTCCAAGGCGGACTTGGAAATCCGCCAGGACTTTGCGTTCAATGAGGACGAGATAGCCCGCGACCAACGGAAACAGAGCGCAGACCACCAGCGTCGTTAGCACCGGGATAAACAGCGGGTGTTGAATGACCGCGTTCATGGCGTCCCAATTAAACTGCTCTGGGCCATCTTCAGAAACGGCTCCGGATAGAGTCCGATTCCCAGCGTAAGAGCGGCGGTGACTCCCAGGGCCAGTCGTAAGCCGAAACTGGTTTCAGGCGCGGGATTCTCCGCATCGCTGGCAAACATGAAGCGGACAATGCGGAAGTAATAGTAGAGCGCGACGGCGATATATAAGGTGGCTATGACGGCGAGGGTGTAATGCCCCGTCTGGATGAGCGCGAGGAAGATGTAGTATTTGCCCCAGAATCCAGCCGTCGGCGGCAGGCCGGCGAGAGACAGCAGAAATAGCAGCATCAGCATGGCGAGCCATGGTTTGCGTTTGGCGAGTCCGCCGAGATCGGCGATGTCTTCGCCGCCGCTCATGGTCAAAACGACGAAGAACGCGCCCGTGGTCATGACTGTATAGACCAGAAGATATACCGATACGCCTTGAATCCCTGTCTCATTGCCGGCGACTAACCCAAGCAGGATGTAACCGGCGTGCGCGATTGAACTGTAGGCCAGCAGACGTTTGATATTGTTCTGACTGATTGCCGCGAGATTTCCCAGCGTCATGGTGGCGACGGCGACGACGGCAAGTATCGGCGACCAGATCGCGCGGGCAGATTCGAGGGGCCCTAGTAATAATCGCAACAGCAGCGCGAATGCCGCGGCTTTCGAAGCTACTGCGAGATACGCGGTCACCGTGGTCGGCGCGCCTTCATAGGCATCCGGCGCCCACATGTGAAAAGGGACCGCGGATATCTTGAACAGCGCACCCGCCGCCGTTGTCGCTAAAGCGAGGAACAGAACGGGGTCGTGAGCGCCGCGTGCGGCTACGGCGGTGGCGATGTCGCTAAGGCGGGTGGAGCCTGAGATCCCATACAAGATTGAGAATCCGTAGGCCAAAATGCCGCTTGAAAACGCGCCCAGCAACAGGTACTTCATGGCCGCTTCGTTGGAGCGTTTCTCGCGGCGCAGGAACCCGACCATCACATAGAAGCTCAACGCCATCAGTTCCAAGCCGATGAAGAGAGTCACCAGATCCGTGCCAGCGGCCAGGAAAAACATGCCGCATTGCGCGAAGAGCATCAGCGCATAGTACTCGCTTGGCCCGGTCTTCTTGCGATCCAAATATGCCAGCGAAACAATCGCGACCAGCGCTGACGCGCCCAAAAACAGCCAGTTGAAAAAGAGCGCAAATCGGTCGATAGTTAGCGCTCCGCCAAATGCCGTCAATTCGCCCAGGCCGGAATTCAGATACGCCTGCTGCCGCCACAAAGCCGCTCCGCAGAACGCCAGCCCCAGCAGAGTGAACGTCAGTAGCGCAGCTCTGCGCAAGCCGCTGAAGACAAAATCGAGCAACAAAACCGCGCATCCGAATAGCGCCAGCAGAATGGCTGGCAGCAGCACGAAGTGATCGGTGGCGCTGTAATACGACATCTTATTTATGTGTGCGCGCCACAATCTCGGCGACGGGCTTGGCGAGAATATCGAAGTACGGCTTGGGATAAATCCCGATCCAGAAGGTCCACGCGATCAGCGGCAGAAGCACCGCGCCTTCGCGCCACGAGAGATCGCGCAAGAGGCGGTTCTCATCGTGAGTGATTTTGCCGAGCATGGTCCGCTGATACAGCCAGAGCAGATATGCCGCGGCGAGCACCACACCGAACACGGCCCACACCGCCCATGTCCGGTTCGCCTGAAACGCCCCTTGCAGAATTGTGAACTCGCCGACGAAGCCGCTGAGCAGCGGCAGTCCGGCGGATGCAAACATCGCGATCGCGAATGCCACCGCGAACTTAGGCATTACTTGCGCCAAGCCACCGAAGTTGCCGATTTCGCGCGTATGTCGCCGCTCGTAAACCATCCCGACCAGCAGGAACAGCAGCCCCGTCGTGATTCCGTGACTTACCTGTTGAATGACGCTGCCGACGAGCCCGTTCGCATTCAAGGCGAAAATACCGAGCGTGCAGAAACCCATGTGGCTGACTGACGAATACGCGACTAGCTTCTTCCAATCCTGCTGCACCAGGCTCACCAGCGCGCCGTAAAGAATCGCGATGATCGAAAGCACCGCGATGATCTGCACGATCATGCGATCCGCCGAGGCTTGTGGCAGCAGGGGCAGGGAGAAGCGCATGAACCCGTACGTTCCCATCTTCAGCATTACGCTGGCCAGCACCACCGAGCCGCCCGTGGGTGCCTCCACATGCGCATCGGGCAGCCAGGTGTGCAGGGGAAACATGGGGACCTTCACGGCGAAGCCGAAGAACAGCGCCCAGAAGATCCACTGCTGCGTCGCCAGCGGCAGGTTGAGTTTCATGAGTTCAGAAATCTCGAACGAATAATATCCGAACTGCTGGAGATGCAGGTAGTAAAGAGCCAGCAAACCGAGCAGCATCAGCACCGAACCTACCAGCGTGAAGAGGAAAAATTTGATTGCCGCGTACAGCCGCCGCGGTCCGCCCCATAGCCCGATGATGAAGTACATGGGGATGAGAACGAGCTCCCAGAACACATAAAACAGAAACGCGTCGAGCGAAACAAAAACTCCGATTATGCCCACCTGCAGGAGCAGGAACATCGCGTAATAACCCTTTACGCGCGTCTCTACGGAAACCCACGAGCACAGCACAGCGATTAATCCGATGACCGTGGACAGCATTACCAAAAGCAAACTGATGCCATCGATGCCGATCGCATAATGCACGCCGAGCGACGGAATCCAATCCGCGCGTTCGACAAATTGAAACCCGCTAGCAGACGAGTTGAACCGGAATACCAAGGGCAACGAAACCAGAAATCCCGCAAACGCCGCGACATTGGCCCAGATGCGCAGCAGCGAGCGATTTTCCGACGGAATCACCAGTAAAACCAGCAGCCCCACTAAAGGCGTGCACAATACGATGCTTAGTAAGTGGTCGGTCATCGGCTGAACACGTAGACGCTGAACAGCGCCACCATTCCCATGGCAAAAACGAGTGCGTACGATTGCAGGTGCCCGTTCTGCAGCACGCGCACCGGGTAGCTCAGCAGCTTGACGAAATAAGCACCGAGCGTGATCCCGCCATCCAACACCCACTCGTCCCACCACTTTGAAATGCGTCCCGACAAGCGGGTCAGCCAAGCCGTTCCGTTCACGCCGCCATCGACCACGCCGGTATCGAAGCGGCTTAGCAGGCGACCGCCGCCCTTAGCCAATCCACTTACAAACACGCGCTCATAAAATTCGTCCACATACCACTTGTTGAGCAAGATTCCGTGCAGCGGCCTAAGCGATTGCTCGAAGGAACCCGGCATTGCGGGCCGGTGATGGTAGAAGTAGCGGGCCAGTGTGACGCCGACGAGCGCTACAGCAGCCGACGCGCCCATGAGTATCCACTCCATCCTCGGATCTCCGGCAGGCTCACGAAGCGCTTGGTGAAATACCGGCGCGATCCATAATGGAAAAGCTCGAAAGAGCGCAGGCGTGTGCCACTGCTCCGGAACTCCGATCCAGCCCGCCAGCGAGCTCCCGGCAGCCAGGGCGATCAGCGGCACGCGCATTGTCCACGGCCCCTCATGCGCATGAATTGGGACGCTCTTTTTTCCGTAAAACGCCAGATGCATCAGCCGCCACATATAGAACGCGGTCAGCCCCGCCGTCACCAGACCCACCACGTATAACGCCGTCGATCCGGCGCGAAACGCTTCCGAGAGAATCGCATCCTTGGAAAAAAACCCTGCCAGTCCCGGAATCCCCGAGATCGCCACCGCCGCAATGAACATGGTCGCGTGCGTGATCGTCAGCGTCTTCTTCAACCCGCCCATACGCCGCAGATCCTGCTCCCCATCAAGCGCGTGAATCACCGAACCCGCGCCCAAGAACAGCAGCGCTTTGAAAAACGCATGCGTGAACAGATGGAAGATCGCGACCCACCACGCGCCCGTTCCAAGCGCCAGGAACATATAGCCCAATTGGCTAATGGTCGAATAAGCCAGCACCTTCTTGATATCGTTCTGCACCAGCGCAATCATGGCCGCGAAGATCGCCGTGAACGCTCCAACCGCCGCTACCAGTGCCGATGCTTCGGGTGACACGCCGAAAATCGCGCTTGACCGTGCAATCAAATAGACGCCGGCCGTGACCATGGTCGCCGCGTGAATCAGTGCCGAAACCGGAGTCGGCCCTTCCATCGCATCGGGCAGCCAAACATGCAGCGGCACCTGCGCCGATTTCCCGGCCGCTCCCGCAAACAACAGCAGCGCCAGCACCGTCACGCCGCCTGCAGGAACATTCACTATGTCCGCGAAACGAATTGTGCCGAACGTCGCGAACAGCATGAAAATCGCCAGCAGCAAGCCCGCATCGCCCACGCGGTTCACGATAAACGCCTTCATCCCCGCCGCGGCCGCCGCGTGCTTCCGATAGAAAAATCCGATCAGCAGGTAACTGCAAAGCCCCACCCCCTCCCATCCCGCGAAGAGCAGCGCGTAGTTATTCGCCAGCACCAGCACGAGCATGAAGAAGACGAACAGATTCAGGCAGCCGAAGTACCGCGCGTATCCGCTCTCGTGCGCCATGTATCCGACCGAATACAGATGAATCAAAAATCCGATACCCGTGACGATCAGGATCATCACCGCGCTCAACGGATCGAGATAGATGCCCCATTCCGCGCCCATCGGCGGAAGCCACGACGCCAAAATCACCTGATGCACGCGCGCCGGTTCATGCGACAGCGTCATCACCGCTGCCGCCGACCACACAAAAGACAGCAGCACCATCCCCGGACAGAACACGCTGACCGCCCGCTTCCACCTCCCCCGAGCAAATATTGCCATCAGCAGAGCCTCCGCAGCCCCGACAAGCGGAAACAGCGGAATCATCCACAACTGGTCGAGCGCGCTTACCACTTCAGCAGGTCCACTTCGTCGGCCAGAACCGTGTCCTTATTCCGGAATAGCGCGATCAGAATTCCCAAGCCGACGGCCGCTTCCGCAACGGCATCGGCAATAATGAACATCGCGAAAATCTGGCCCCGCACGTTCTGCGAGTTGCTTGAAAACGCAATCAGGTTGATATTCACGGCGTTCAAAATAAGCTCGATCGACATTAGCACGACCACGATGCTGCGCCGCGTGAGAACGCCCGCCACGCCGATCAGCAGGAGCGCGGCACTTAGCCCCAGATAGTGACCCGTCGTGATGGGAGCCATCTAGGCTTCCCTCCGCGCCATCAGCACCGATCCCACCACCGCGACAAGCAGCAGCACCGACGCGATTTCAAACGGCACAAGGTATTCGGAAAACAACATCCGCGCAATGTCCTCCGTATTCCCCGCGCTCAATGCAAACTCCGACGGTGCCGCAAACGTCCAAGCGCCCGACCCAGATCGCACGAAATAAACCCCCTCAGCGCCAATCGCCAAAACGCAGGCCACCGCCGCGATCCATTGCCGGTTGAACTGCCGGTCGCGCGCCGCCGTGTCCAGGTTCACCAGCATGATCACGAACAGGAACAGCACCATCACCCCGCCAACATAGACGATGATTTGCACGGCAAACAGAAATTCAGCCTTTTGCAGTAGGAAAATTCCCGCCACTCCCGAAAGCGAAGCGATCAGGCTGATGGCGCAATGCACGGTGTTGCGCAGCGTCACCGTTAGCAGCGCGCCGCCCAGCACCAGCGCCGCAAAGGCATAGAAAAAGAAAACGTCCAACACTAGATTATCTATGAGATCGAACTTAACTGGAGTACTCGCGAGGCAGCGGGCCTTCTTCGAGCATCTGCCGGTCCCAAATCTGGCCTTCGCGCGTGAAGCTGGCCATTTCGAAATCCTGCGTCAACTCCAGCGCATCCACCGGGCAGGCGTCTTCACACAGGCCGCAGAACATACAGCGCGAGAGGTCGTATGTGAACTGGATCAACTCCTTGTGCCGCGTCTTTTCGTTACGCTCGCTGATCACCACGATCAGATTCTCGGGGCAGATTAAAGCACACAAATTGCAAGAGATACACAAAGTCTCGCCGTTCTCCGGATGGATATTGAGCCGGGGTGCCCCGCGGTACCGCTCGGCGACATGCGGTCTCTCCGCCGGATACTGTTCGGTGTAAATCAGACTCGGCTTTTGGTTCCGAAATGTAACGCGCATTCCGCGCCACAAATCCGTGAGCAGAATCCTTTTTAGCCATTTCTTCATCTATCGACCGTATACAAATCTTAGATTAGCGCAACCCAGTTTCGCTTCACGTTTCTAGTAGATTCGCGCTACAATCGGGGACGGTGATGGGCTGTTCGTCGAACGGGTCGGATTTTTTAAATCATTTTGCTCTGGTCAGTTACCTGCCGAAAACGCTCGCGGTTTTCCTGGATGACCTGCGGCTGGAGCTTTCGCCTAATTGCAACCCGCACGCCCACGTGACGCTTTTGCCGCCTCGCCCGGTGAAGGTCGAGCCGGAGCGGGTGGCGGCGGAGATCCGGCAAGGCGTGACCGATTTCCCAGCGTTCGAAATCACCCTTGGCGAAGTTGAAGTTTTTCAAAAATCCCACGTCATTTATATCAGCATCGCGAAGGGCGCGCATTCACTCCGCGAGTTGTACCGTGCTCTGAATCAAAAATGCGTTCGGTATCAGGGACCTTTCGAGTACCATCCGCACATCACCGTCGCGCAGCATCTGGAAGAAAGCGAAGTAGCGGAAGCTCTGGAAATAGCTAAGCGTCGATGGGCGAGCTATACCGGTCCGCGGACTTTTCGTGTGGATACTTTGGCGTTGGTCCAAAATCAGGGCGAGAATCAGTGGAGGGATCTAGCCGACTTTCCGCTTCCCACTCCGAGTTTGCGCTGATTACCGCATTTTATTCCGCGCATTGATTTCCAGTTGCCAGTGCAGCAATTTTACACCTTCGTTCTGTCACACCTTCTGTAAGTTTGCGGATAACCGCAATGTTTACGAGGTTTTTACAGGTTAGAGACTACTTCCATGCCCATCCTTCGTATGATCAGCTCTGAGGGCTGATCCATGTTCGCTTCCGTGATGTTCGCTATTTCACTATTTCTTGTGATCTCGTTCGCAATCGCGTGGGGGTTATACATAACTGTCTCGCACTTTCGCAGACACTAAGCCAACGATCAAGGTGAGAGTTACTGACGGACATGTGCCGTCGTGCGCGGTAAGCCGCCTTTTACAATGCTTTTACATGATATTAACGACTCCCAACCTTTGTGCGAACTACGGTTGTTCTTAAAGGAAGACACGGCGATGAGGGCCACTAGCTGCCAGCGAGTTTATATTCCGGGACCAGTCGTGATCATTGCCATTTTTCTGTTATACGTGCCGATGAGAACATAGTCGATTCCCGCGTTCGCGCGCCAATATCAAACGTCGTGCAGCACTTGTCACGTGGATTTTCCTAACTTGAACGATTTCGGGAAGCCATTCAAGGACACTGGCTTCAAGATCCCGAAAGATGATGAGATTTTTATGAAGATAGCGCCAACGTTGCTGGGAAGTGCGGCTCAAAAAGAGGTTTGGCCGCGCAGCGTATGGCCAGGCCAGATTCCCGGAATGCCGCCAATCGGCCTGCGCATGAATAGCTTTTTTCAACTGACGGGCAATAACCGAAACCGGTTCAATGCGTTGGCTGCACCCGGCGCGCTGCCTCAGATCATCCCGCGTACCGATTTTTAAACCGGATTCTTTAGCATCTTCACGGCCGGCAATTTCGGCGGCGATATCGCGTTTTGGATAGATGATGACATCAGCGTGGGCGGCTCGAACGCCGCTGGGGGCTTGGGAGTCGCATATCTGCGTTTCGTAAACATCGGCCGATTTTTGAAACTACCCAAAGACTCGCTGAGCCTCCGCTCAGGGCAGTTCGAACTTGATCTGCCATTTACGCAGGCGCGCAGCATCAATTTGAGCCCCTACGACATTTACTCGCAAAGCAACATCGGCGCAATCAACTCCATGCTTGCGAATCAGCAGAACGTGTCCAACCAATTCACTTTTGCAGGCGCGGGCAAAGGGGTTGAGCTGAGCGGTGGACACACGTACGGGGGCTACCGCTATTCAGTCGCCATTCTGAACCAAAATACCAGCGGGTTGAGTCAGACCAACAACACCAGCCCCTTTGTACCCTCGGCAACTGGTGGATCGAACGGCGGGGTCGGATTCGGCTCGCATTCTAGTCTTAATGACGTATACGCTCGTTTCTCGTACCGGTTCAACCTGGAGCGCGATTCTGAGAGCCGGAATGCCATTCAGGCCGCGGGGACGACCGGTCCCCACGATCATACGTATCTAAATGCCGGCACGTTTTACCTGCGCGGAAAATCGCAACAGAGCTTTCTCGCTTCGGTATCCGGAGGCGATACCCGGCTGGTCTATGCGCGTGAACCCTATTACCGGGCCGGTGGAGACTTTAGCTTTAACTATCGAACCTTAAACCTGTTTGGAGTCTACATGTATGGCCGCGACAACAACCTACTGCCGATCGATCAAAATGGCATGCTGATCTCGCTGCCTATTGGCTCAGCAGCCCCGCGCCGGTGCGTTTCGTCTCAAGCGTTCCGGCAAAATTCAATGGCGGATTTCTTGGTTCTTCCCTGGATTATGCGATTGGGCGGTGGGACGGCGCGCATTCCAGCGCGGATCGCGTTAATAGCCTCGCTTTAGCCAGCGGCACGCCTTTCTTTGGACCCTTACGTTCGCAGCGGAATCGCTCTACCCCCGGCGTGCATTTTTTGATTCACCCGAATATCAAAGCCTCATTTGAGTACCAGTTTCGTCCTAAACAAACGGCCACTGTCTTCACCGATCCCGTGGACAGGAGCCGCCCCTGCCCTCAGCTCGTTCCGAGTAAACACGGCGCTAGTCGGGCTCGAATTTGTGTACTAAAAATCGAAAGGATTTATAGTGACTTATCAATTAAAGCACACCCAGGTAAAAGTCGTCACAACGGTTTTGCTCGCCTGTGCGCTGATTCAGGCATCCGAGTTACATGCCAGCGCGCTTTCCGGAAAGGTAGCAGGCACCCAGGGAGTTTCATTAGTCTACATTGGAGCGGTCCCCGGCAAGAGCTTTCCGGCGCCGACCGAAAAAGTTATGGTAAATCAAAAAGATCTGCTCTTTCGGCCGCACATTATTGCGGTTTCAGTCGGCACGGGTGTGGAGTTTCTGAACAGCGACAAAGTGGCCCACAGCATCTTCTGGCCGTCGGTAGGCGGCAACAAGAAAATGGGCCACAATCTCGGGACGTGGCCTTCTGGACAAAAGCGGGAGTTTAAGTTCGATAGTCCCGGCGTCGTGCCCCTTCTTTGTAACGTCCACGCGGAGATGTCGGCGTACGTTCTCGTAGCTCCGACACCATATTCCGCTCTACCGAGGCAGACGGAACTTATAAGATTCCGAACCTGCCAGATGGTCAATACACGGCTTCGGCATGGCACGAAGGCATGAAGGTGCAATCCAAATCCCTGAAGGTAACGGGCGACGCAGCACTTGACTTCACTTTGTCGAAGTAGCCGACCGCGTCAATCGGGGTCTTCCGATTCCCAGTCCCACTTCGTCCGAAAGGTATCGATCCATGCAAACAATTAGGGTGTCATGCGCAGCCATTTGTTTCGCTGCCTTATCCGGGGGCACTTTTGCGCAGGTTCTTTCGCCGCCAGAGATCCGGAACCTTGATATGCGCGCTTTGCAGGAAGCGCACTTCGCGGAGTTGAAGACAGTTGGGACTGCCCTTTCGGCGCATCGATTTCCGTATCGGTTGTACTTTAGCCGCGCGCTGGATCTGAACGAGCAACAGAAGCAAAGTAAGGATCAGCGAGCTATCCAATTTTATAAGTTTCACGACCAGACCGTGCTCGAGATTACAGCGAATTACTACGCTTCTTACTCAGCGGAGTTGATGGACAAAGAAGAGCGTGCGCTGCGTACCGTGCAGGACGTTATGGTGCCGATTTTACAGGCGGCGGTGCCAGTTCTGGGGCGGGAGGCTAAGCTGCAGGCGTTTTCACTCGAGATTTCGCATCATGTGCGAAAAAAAGTATTGGGCGTAAGCACGGAGAATGCGGAAAACGATGCATTCATCTTGTCGCGCCCCTCGGCTATTCTCTATATTTCGGCAGGCACTGCCGGAGAGCGGCAGGCCGCACTCATGCAGGACACGTTATTTGTCGACGGGAAGCCGGTAGCGGGCTGGCCGGGAGGACACGCCGAGATCACCGCGGAAAACACACCTCAACCGCTTCCGTTGCACTTAAACACGAAACCAGCGGTAGACGCAAGTATTACCGAGATTTCCGATCCGCAGGACCCGCGGAGGTTCGCGTCCTCCGGACCGCCAGAATCCCCAAAGGCTGGGAGTCGGGAGATCCTCCGCAAAAGGCAAAGCTCAAGCCAGGAAGCGTTGAATCGGTTGGTTAGTGAACTGGATAAAGAGGCTCACTTCGTCGCTTACGCCCCACCCGCTTTCATAGAGTTTCATAAGGGGACCTACCTGCAGTTGTCAATCACAACCACTCTCAAAGAGACCGAGCCGGGCTCTCAATATCGAATAGCCGCTCTAGCGTTTGATGAGCACGTTGCGCATCTAATCCGGCCAATTCTCGCAACTCTCAAAACACGCCCCGATTTCGATGGGATTGATTTCAGCACCACCGTGAGGCTTGCGGGGTCGGCGGGTGCAAGCGCCGAAGCGGTCGAGTACATTTTCCCGACGGCGTTCCTTCTTTGCTATGAGCAATACGACTGTTCTGGCCAACAACTGATTAATCAAAGCTTTGTGTCAATCAATGGGGAACGGGTGAGTCTGGACTTACAGAGCACCGAACGGCCTTGAATCATCGTCAGGGCTCTTATCGCCGAAGCCGGTCACCCCAGCGAGATGACCTCGCTTGGGTCACTATGGTCTCAGTTGGCTTTTCACTAGATGCAGGTCGCGGGTGGGACGATGGCAAGGGCGCCCTTCGCGGAAGCGCTGCGGGACTGTGTTCAGCCGGCTCACGGACAATCGCTGGGGACGAGGATTCTAGCCTGGGCTCCGGCGTCTTGGCTGGGTTATATCCGGTCCAACTCATGGGATTGGGCACTGGCGGGTACAGCACCAGGTATTGGTACGCCGCGCTGACTTCCTCCTCGCTCAGGTGGACAAACACTGGCATTCTGCCTCGGTAAGACATTGGGGGCATTCCCATGGCGATAGGGGCGCCGTCCACCACTTTGCGGATAAACTCGGTCTGGTTCACGCGCGCGGTTAGGGTGCTGAGCGGTGGAATCGCGCCGTCTAATAGCTGTTGAGGGTCGGGATTGGCCCCGGTCGCGTTGTGACAGGTGTGACAGTTAGCCTTTACGATTTGCTCGCCCAGACGGGACGCAGATTCCTTGACTGCTATTTGTCTTTTTTCAGCACTTGGCACACCGGATAGTTGTTCCAGATAGGCGAAAACCGAGCCGATTTCTAATTCGCTCAAGATGGGCGGCGGCATGTTATCGCCCCCGTTCCGGAGCCTTTGCAGCAAGAGAGTTTTGGACTGTTTGGCAAGCTCGGCTATATCCGCCGCGCTCATGTCTTGATGCGCCTTCTTCATCCGTTCCCTGATAAGCGCGACGGAAGTGGCACGGACTGGATCGATGACCGAGTTGATTTCCGGGGGCGCGCCGAGACCAGAATCGCGGTGGCATCCCTGACAGTTGATACGAAACAAGTCCGCACCATCAAAAACCAGTAGAGGCCTTGCGAAGCCCGTGGACGGCTTCGGTTGCCAGCGATGAAGCGATTGTCCCGGCAGCGGCGGAGGTGGTCCTAAATGCCCCGTCCTGCCCATACTGGTCTCATTGAAGGTTCGGTGGAGATGACTGAGCCAGCTTACGCCTTGCACGGCCGTAACCCGGCGGTCTTCTGGCCCCACAGTCTGTGCTGACAACGAAACGGCTAACAAGAATATCGCGACTAGCCGTTCGCATTTAGGCGCATCCTTATGCGTAAGGTCCATCCTCTGTATCCGCACGACTATTAGCACGGCACAAAACGTAGGAAGTGCATTTGCTATAGGTAAGAGTAGCGATCCCACTAATGCCGGTTGCAGTTATCTTGTAAAAACTTTGTAAAAGCCGTCTTTCGTGCCTGGCTTCGGAGTATGGAGTAGTAACTCCATAGTTTTTACTAAAGTTTTACAACGCTTTCACGTTTCGTCGGATAATTAAAGATTTAATGTCCGTAGGGTGGATAACCGGCAAGGAGGGAAGAATATGAGAATACGAAAAGTGATATTTGGAATAGTCGGACTATCTATGCTGACGGGGGTAGCCATCGCTGATCGGTTGGACGAGGCCAAGATGTTGAACATCAGAACGGTGGCGTCCACAGTACCTGCTAATGGCGACCTCAATCCATACGGTATGGAGAGGGTAGTCGTGAGCCCCGGGAAGTTGCAGGCTGACTATATGTTAATCATCAACTTCAATAACAGTGCGAATTTGCAAGGGACGGGAACTACTATCGTCGAGGTCGCACCCAACGGAACCGTGGCCCTCTTTGCGCAAATTGATGCGAGTTCGTTACCCGGAGCATGCCCCGGGTGAGTGGGTTTGACGGCAGCTCTCGTCGTACTGCGTTCCGCCTGTGTAATTGTGGGCAGTCTGCCGACAACCGATGGCACTTCAACGATGGTCCAGATGCCTCATCGTTTTGAATAACATGGGCGTTGCTGTTGAAACAATCGAAGGCACCCTGGTTAACGGTCCGTGGGACATGGCGGCACTCGACGAAGGCGGCAAAGGATTGCTCTTCGTAACGAATGTGCTCAACGGTACTGTCGCGGCGTTGCCAAACGTCGTAAACGGGGGGACAGTTGTTCGGATTGGACTCGTGACAGCGGGAATGCAAATGCCGCACGTGGCATCGATGACGGTGATAGGCAACAAGATTCCCCGAGCGCACCGACCCCGCGGCGCTGGTGATCGGACCGACCGGAGTTGGTCTCAGCGAACACGGAACACTTTACGTGGCGGACAGTTTGGACAATCGGGTAGTGGTACAGTTTCAATCAGGCCGCGACGGACTTTTCGCGCTTTTCGAGTAAGCCGATGATCTCTTCCACGGACCAGACGTGATCCGCGATTCCCGCCTTAACAGCCGGGGTCGTTTTGAGCGTCATGTGAACGCGGCCAAAGTTGTAGTGCATCATGTAGAGCGCAACCGAAGCGGCATGATTCTCAACCTTTTTGCTGAACGCGTTCGTCAAGCGAGTGAAGCGGCGCATATTCATTCTCATGGTCAAGTTGGCGCGCTCAACATAGCTCGTGCTAATGTGCTGAGGGTCCGGTGTACCTGTAACGTTTCGGCTCTCACATGAGATGCAGACGGCGGGGCTGTAGCGCTTGTGACCTTCCGGCTCGTTTCCGTAAATCTTCACCAGCATCGCGTAATCAACATCCTCACCGAACGCGCTACTGACGGCGGTCAAGTAGCATTTCAGGCCGTCAGTTGTAAGCTGTACGCGATCGGCAAGCCGTCCAGCAAGGTCCGTCATGAAGTCACGGGCGGTGGAGGGATCGCGCATCCCGAGCATCCAGCATGGGATTAGCTTGGTATCGGCGTCAATCGCGGTCCATGTCCAGATGTCGCCGCAAACTCCGTCTCGTTCGAGCTTATCCACCGTGACGTTCTTCTACTTGCATCCGACAAACTGCCAAATCTCGTCAACCTGAATGCGCTTACAGTTGAGATTCTGCATCGCTCCATCCAGAAATTCGGCACAAGCCGAACCGAGTTCAACCAGCAGTTTCAGGATGGTATGTTTCGCGACGCCCGTCATGCGAACGGTCGAATTAATCGAGCAACCCTCGATCAGACACCGGACCACTTGAGCGCGTCTTGCTGTATCCATCCTGTTCATACTTCTTATTATGCTTGCTCGTGGATGCAATGTCAACAATCAACGATCAGATAATGCAAAATAAAGTGGTTAAGCTACCCTACCCCAACGTGCTTTTGCTGCCTTTTTTGCTATCTTGCTTCGTTGTTTAGGTGTTAAGCTCTCGGCTCTAGCCTTACCTCCCTTGGACGCTCCCAGCTTAGACATAGCGACGGCGTGAGGGTTCTTTTCTCGGTCCGGGGGATGCTCAAGCGGTGTACCGTCCCACTTCTCTCCGATTACGCTCTCCATGAGGGATTTGGCAAACAATACGGGGTCTTTCAATCGCGGGCTCTTGGCTTTGCTTGCTCGTGGTGGCATGGTACCATTATCTCACATGCAGAGCCACCATCACGAAAATATGAATCACAAGACAAACAAGCATCACGAGTCTACAGTACAATCTGCGCTTACGTTGGCGTTCCATGAAGCCTGAAGCGGAGCTAGAGGAACGCCGACAGAGCCTAGAAGAGTCTATAGACTCTTTGGGTATTTGGATGGTCGGTTTAACTGGCGTCATTGTCATTGGCCTTTCACTTGAACTTTTCTTTCCTGTCACTTCGCTGATTTATAAATTTGACTGGAGGGTTCTTGTTGAGATAATTGGTACAGGACTAGTCACCCTAGGTGTTGCGGGGGAACTAATCGCTGAATTCCTTGCGCACCGAAAAGAGCGTACGCTTCGATCCGTCAACTCTGATATTGAACAGAAGTCAAATCAACTAATAACGGAGTCTGAACAAAAAGCAGCCGAAGCATACGAGCGAGCTGCGATAGCTAACAGCGTCGCGGAGTCGGAGAAACTTAAGCGCCTAGAATTGGAAAAACCCTTAACGCCCAGAGACTTGGCCGTTACCACAGAAGGAACGCAGTGTTTCTTTCCACTCATGCAGTTTCGAGATATAACGGTCGAGATTAACTATCTCCAAGATCAAGAGGTAATTAGAGCGGTACATTCTCTTAAGTGCATTCTATTAGCGGCAAAATGGAATGTCACCAAGATAGAATCAAATCCGTCGCTAAACGGAAGATTCTATGATGGCGTTGTCATTTTCAAACCAAGTTCGGTAGTGACTGGCAATCCCGAACCTGTGGATTTGGCCGATGGGGCCTCCGGAACCTTGTTAAGGTTCTTACGTGAAAACAACTGGACCGCCAGAATTGGTCCTCCCGCTCCAGATCTGGACAACAAAACATTAGTTGTGTGTGTTGGATACAAATCAATTCCATACCTCGATCCCTTGACGGCTCCGACCGACCCCGCTTCTATCAAAATGGAAGAGGACAGACACATTGCTGTTATGGAGCGACTTCGTGTTGCCAACAAGCTCGCTGTAGTTTCGCAACCGCGCCCCGGCTTCACGATCAGAAATTGAAATTCAAACTGCACCACTACCGACAATCGCATAGCAGTGATCCCAGATGCCGTCTCCCAAACGTTTAGCGCGTCTACCGGAATGACAGTCACGCAGGCGGGAAGTCTTAACGTTCCCTTGGTCTTGCAATTGGCCCAAATGGAGGGATTGCAACCGTAAATGGAGCGGACGGTTTTCTGGTGATCCCAAGTCCGGGAGGACCTCAATCTTTTTGAAAGCTGTTAGATAGTACAGGCAACCCACCCAGATCCGGAACGCTTTTCCGGTTGGTATTCGCTCCCGAAGGTCTCTATTTTGTAGATGACGGAACGAACACGCTTAACATCCTAACTCAGTGACATCGGTTTTGGGCGCGCCCTCGGATCTGTCCGCCCTTATCCTCCCGGTAGGCCACGCCCGGGGGGCTCTGGACTGTAGTAATAGTTAAGACATGGTCGTCTACACCTGGATACTCCCCGACGAGGGCGACGCGCCCCAATCCTCATCTCAACTACTCTCCACCATGCCCGCATCGAAGGAAGGAGCTCTGCGGCAGGTGGAGGATGGCCTCGCCACCATTGCTGACGACCGCAAAGAATTCGCCCAATCCACTTTGAATTTCATCCACTCAAATAATCCCACCATCTCTCCGGTCGAACAAAATATCTGGCTGCTCCGCCTGGCATCGAACGTCACCCTGACCACTGGCGGCAGTTTATCGTGAGCCCGCCCCGGCGTAAGACCGCATTGCTGACGGACGCTATCGTCACCGAGCATTTTCCCGGTTCAGACCATCCCGAATCGCCAGCGCGTTATGAAGCCGTTCGAAACTCGCTCGCCGCCGCTGGATTGATGCAAACTTGCCCGCCACTCACGCCGCGTTCGGCGACGAAAGACGAACTGGCCATCTGCCATGAACGCCGATATATCGATCTGGTAGAAGCCGAAATCGCCAGCGGCGCGCACGAATTGAGCACCGGCGATACTTCCGTCGGGAGTGAATCGTGGGCGGTCTCCTTGCGCGCGGTGGGCGGCGTCCTGCAAGCCGTCGACGCGGTGATGCAGGGTCGTGCTTCAAATGCTTTCTGCGCCGTCCGCCCCCCTGGACATCACGCGAGTCAGGCTCGCGGCATGGGTTTCTGCCTGTTCAACAACATCGCCATTGGTACCCGCTACGCCCAGCAGCGCTACGGCGTGGAGCGCGTCCTGCTTGTCGATTGGGACGTACACCACGGCAACGGCACGCAAGATATCTTCTATCGCGACGGCTCCGTATTTTTTTTCAGCACCCACCAGTCATCGTGGTATCCGGGTACCGGCAACGCGGCGGAAACAGGAAGCGGCCCCGGCATCGGCACCACGCTCAACTGCCCGCTTCCGGCGGGTTCCGGCCGCGACGCCGTGCTGGGCTCTTTTACCGCGCACCTGCTTCCCGCGGCCGAGAGTTTTCGTCCGGACCTCGTCATGATTTCAGCCGGGTTCGATTCCCGGCGAGGGGACCCATTAGGCCAATTTCTTCTGGATGACAAAGACTTCGCGGACTTGACCGGGATGATGCTGACCATCGCCGATAAACACGCTAACGGCCGGGTGGTGTCGGTGTTAGAAGGCGGCTACAATCTCTCCGGCCTTGCCGCCGCCGCTACCGCCCACGTAAAAAGCATGGTTGATCCTCCGGCCGGTGGCATGGGAGAGCGTTCTTAATCTTTTAGCGAAATCCGACGTGTATGGCCCAGATGCGGTTCGCGCGGGGCCGGACCGAACTGCTGTATGCTGAATTCCCGTGGACACAAAATCGAAAGTTATCCGTGATCAAACCCAAGTAGGCCGACGCTCGTTTTTGGCGGCTGCTGGGGGCGGCGCGCTGGTGGCACCTGGAGTGGCGATGGCGCAGAGAGACTATAGCAGCAAGAATCCGCTTCGATATCCCGACGCCGACATCGTTTCGCTCGACAAGCGCTTTGACAAATACAAGATCGGCAACACGCCGATTCGGCGGCTCTATACGGGCGGACTTTGGTCCGAGGGGCCGGCCTGGAACGGCGTGGGGCGCTATCTGATGTGGAGCGACATCCCGAACGACGTGCAAATGCGGTGGCTGGAAGAAGACGGGCACATCAGCACGTTTCGCAGTCCGGCTGGTTACAGCAACGGGAACACGTTCGACTATCAGGGCCGTCAGCTTTCGTGCGAGCACGGTAACCGGAGGGTAGTGCGTTACGAGCATGACGGCTCGGTGTCGGTGATTGCCGATAAATGGAACGGGAAACCGTTCAACGCGCCGAACGATATCGTGGTCCACCCCGATGGCGCCGTTTGGTTTACCGACCCAGGTTACGGCAGCCTGTTGAACTACGAAGGTAACAAAGGTCCCCTGGCTTTAAAGGAAGCGGTATACCGGGTCGATGGCGCTAGCGGCAAGGTGACCATGATCACGGACGATTTGTTTAAGCCCAACGGTATCTGTTTTTCGCCGGATTACAAGAAAGTCTACATCTGCGACACCGGTGCCACGCATTTTCCGCAAGCACCGAAGATCATCAAGGTATACGACGTCGAGAACGGCAAGACCGCGCGCAACGGCAAGCAATACGTGTCCATGGAACTCGCCGGCAAGGGAGCGGGACTGGCGGACGGCATCCGCGCCGATACCGACGGAAACATCTGGGTGGGTGCCGGCTGGGTGGGAGAAGGGTATGACGGCGTCCATGTGTTCACGCCATCGGGAGAGCGAATCGGGATGATTTTGCTGCCCGAGATCTGCGCGAACATCTGCTTCGGCGGCAAGAAGCGCAACCGCCTTTTTATGGCGGCGGGGCAATCGCTGTATACGGTGTACGTGGAAGCGCAGGGCGCGCACATCGCGTAGCGTTAACGAACTTCCAGCGCCACCAGAAGCGCTGGATTTCCCGCGTCCTTGAACCACATCACCCCTTCCCAGACCAGGTCGATTTCGAGCTGGTAGCGGCCGCGGGTCGATGGCGCGGTGACGTTGAGATTCAGTTTGATTTCAGCGCCCGGTTGCAGCGGCGCGGCGAAATACGAACGCGCGTTATCGTGCCGCATCGTCAGCCCATCGTGAGACAGCAAGTGGTAGGAGAGCCCGAAGACGCGCTCGCCAGCGGGGAAAGGCTCAGCCGAGACATTTTTCACGGTGATCGGCAGCTTGAAAGATTTTCCGCGGCGAGTTTTCACCAGCGCTTTATCATTCGAAAAAAATGCGCGAACGCCTGCGTCTCCCAAGGGTACCAGGCGTTCGGGTGTGGAGGCGTAGAGGTCGAAGTAGGCGCGCAGCGGGGTGTCAAAGAGAAGTACCGGAAGACTCCACATGGTGGTTTGCTGGTGGCGAACTTGAGCGAAGCTCCGTGCAAACTCTGAGTTGAGACTGATGGCGGGCGCGGGCTGCTTTTGGAAAAGCACCTTGTTGAAACCAATAGCGAGCGGAGTCAGAACACCTTCTTGATACCGCATGAAATCAAGCGCGCCCTCGCAGACGCCGGGATGCTGCGGATTGAAGTAATCGTCCAAAGCGAGAAGGCCGCCGGGTAGCAGAATGTCGCTCGCGAATTTTAAGTCGTCAAGGGTCTCTTTCGGAGAGTGCCCGCCGTCCACGTGACAGAACGAGAAGGATGGCGTGAAGTCCGACGATTTCAAATTACTGGAAGCCGTGGCGATCGGGATGACGAAATCGAGAGTACCGTGCATGGACTGAATGTTGTCCTCGAAGATTTTGCGGTAACTGGCACCGGCACCGTAAGCGTCGTTAGTGCCCAGTTCCTCGAATAGATCGATGGCGTAAAATTTGCGCCCAGTGCCTCGCAAAGCGGCGACGCAGATGGAAGAAAGACCGTGATACACCCCGATCTCCAGCGTGTCGCCGGAAGTCCCAGCCGTGCTCAGCAACTGGTTGTAAGCCATGAACAGCAACGCGGCATCAAACGAAAACCAGCCATACATTCGCGCGAAGGCGGCCAGATACCGCTGCAGAACGCTGGGCTGCATTTGCAGTCAGTATAGCTTTCGGAGCGGGTACGTCACGGGGATTGCAAGCAGCGCTCCAAACCAAATCGTCCAGCTCAGGTAGCGGCAGATTCTGCGTTCCAATCCGCCGTCGAAGATGAAGTCGATGGCACAGTCTCCGTCGCATGCGGCGTGAACTGCAGACATGCCGATGCCATCGCGAGTAATGCGGGCGTTGCGGCCATTGGCTCGGGCGATCCATCCACGGTCATAAGTTACTTGCACCGAGAGAACCTGGCCGGGATGCAGAACGGTTCGGGTGTGCCCCTCGCTCGGGCTTGGCCAAGTCATGATGGCGGGCGGCAACGCGGGATCGTCCAGCGTGGCGATGTAGCGGACGGCTTCGGCAGTGTCGAGACCGTTAACTGGACGGTGCTCGACCACGGCAGCTTCGGGAACCACATGCGCGAGCGATGGAGTTCGCTGCGGCACCGTATAGATGGTGTCGTCTTCTTCGTGCCAGAGAACGGGCAGAATGCCGTCGAACTTCGCTGGGTGCTCGAACGGTTTGGCGTCGAGACGGCTGTTCGGGCCGGGCACATAAATGGCGTGGCAGCCGAGCGCCTTAAGCCAGACAATGCTGTTCTCCGCATCGTGCGTGCCTGCGTTCATACCGGAGAAGATGGTGAACGTCGCCATGCCAACCACCCAGTTCGGACTGAAAGGGTCATGGCCGGAATTCATCTGGGGCGTGTTTGAAAAGACGTTGAGCCAAGTGCCGGCTTGAGCCGTGACGAAGGCGCGGAGCCCACCCACGTGAGTGTCAAAGGCCTTTGCTACTTTGTATTCGATCGTTCGGGTGATGTCGATTGCGCGCGTGACCGTGCGTGCATACCTGCCGAATTGGACAATTTGGTGGACGGCGAGAACGGCGAACAAAGTGAGACCGGCCACGCAGGCGTCGCGCGAAAGCCGCCGCACGATTGGGCGGAGCAGGAAGGCGAACGCAAGCGGAATGGCGAGATCCATCTCGAGGCTGTACCGATTGGGTTGCGGCAAAGCTGCCTTATTCCAGAGAGTGAAGGCCGTCGTGACGGCGAGAAATACATAGCCGAATAGCAGGCTGAAGCGCGTGAATGGGTCTGGCAGACGGCGCGCGAGGAACCACAGTACAGCAAAGCCGGCGAAGATAAGCGCTTGCGTCGGCAGCATGGCGCGCATGCTGAAATCTCCGCCGACCGCTTGCGAGTTAAGCGAGATGGTCTGAATGACAGAGGGCGTCAGGAACGGGCTCGCCCAAAGATAGGCGGCAATGGCGAGACCCGTTACGAGCGGTACGGCGCGCGGAATTTGCTTCAAGGGGAGGGCGGCGAGGAGACACGCACAGCCGATGCCGAGATCGACAGCGCCGAAAGCATTCACGAGAACGAGGAACGCCATGGCCGACGCGGCCCCCAGCATCCAAATGTAGCGCCGCCTTTGAATGGCGAGGTATGTGAGCAGCAGCGCCAACGGGAGCGCCGCGAGCACAACCGTGTGTGGTCCTTCGCCATAGAAGATGAGGGTCTTCACGCGCCAGGGATTCCAGAGGCTTCCCACGTCGTAACGGAAGACTTTGAAAATGAGTGAGGGCGAGAACAGCGAATAGATGAGCGCGGCGAAGAAACTGGTTTCGAGGAATCGCGAGATGCGCCAGGAAAACAGGAACAAAAAGACGGGGCCGGTAACGTAAAAGGTTCCGGTAACGAAGTTGAAGGCGCGCGCCGTGGACCAGCCAGCCATCGATGCCACAGCGGCGTCGATCAGGTGCAGCATGGGGGTATAGCTGTTTTCGAACGGCTCGCCCGCGAACCACCACGGATACCAATCGAGATGCGGCCAATGCAGTTGAATGAAGCGGCTAATGGCCATGAACGACCCCGCGTTGTGCTGCATGTTGTTGGTGAATTCGACGACGAAGAGTTTCTTGACGAAATAAAAATTGATGGCCAGCAGAATGAAGATGTAGAGCGACGCGCGGGTGCGGGTGGTGACGTGTGCCGAAGTCATTCGTCGAGAAGAACGACTAGGCTACCGCATCTTGCTATGCTGACTGGGCAATGTCGAAACAAGCTGAAGCCGATTTGATTCTGAAACTTTATGAGTTGCGCCGCGAAGACACCATGCGTCAGGCGCGCGACTGGTTCTTCCGGGAGTTCCATCCGGAATCTTTAGAGGACATGAACCGCGCGCTGTTCAGCGAACACAGCGGGCACCTTCGCATGGTAATGACTTACTGGGATATGGCAGCTGGTTTGGTAAAGCACGGGGCGATCAGCGGCGATTTGTTCAATGACACCAATGGCGAGCATTTTTCGGTTTTCTCTAAGCTGGAGCCGCTGCTTCCGGAAATGCGCGCGGCATACGGCCCACAGTCGTTAGCCAACCTCGAAGCTTTGATCAATGCGACGCCGGGAGGCCCGGAGCGCGTGTTGGCCATCAGGGAACGGATGAAAGGCATTCGCGCCAAAATGGCTGCGACGCCAGCCGCAACTCCGCCCGCCGACCCCAAAGCGTAACCTCTAAAATCAAGATGTGATTGAGCGGGTTGTTCGGACCATCCGGCGGTTCGGTATGCTGGCACCGGGCCAGCATGTCGGCGTAGCCGTCTCCGGCGGTGCCGATTCAGTATGCCTGCTGCACGTTCTAACCGCGCTCGCTGGCGATTGGGGCCTTCGTCTCACCATCATCCATTTAAATCACTGCCTGCGAGGCGCTGAGTCCGGGGAGGACGCCCGGTTCGTTCAAGAGCTCGCGCAAAACTTGCAGTTGGCGTTTCACGGCGCGGCGGCAATGCTGCCGCCCGGAAATGTGGAGCAAGAAGGTCGAGAAGCGCGCGTGCGGTTTTTCGCTTCCGCGAAGGCGGAGCTGGGCCTTGACCGCATCGCCTTGGGGCACACCGCGTCGGACCAGGCGGAAACCGTGTTATTCCGCTTTTTGCGCGGTTCCGGGGCCGCTGGTCTCGCCGCCATTCGGCCCACTACCGGGGACGGGCGCGTGCGGCCCCTCATCGAGATCGGGCGCGATGACGTCGAAGGGTTTCTAACCGAACGCGGCCTTGCTTGGCGTGAAGACGGAACCAATCGCGACTTGACCTTCGCACGCAACCGCATCCGGCATCAGCTTTTGCCAGCCCTGACGCGCGACTGGAACCCGGCACTCCCCGCAACGCTCGCCAACACCGCCGAGTGGGCGCGAGGAGAAGAGGATTACTGGCAAACGGAGATCGATCGCTTGGCTGGGATTGTTCTGCAGCCTATCCCCCCGCGCGTGCTTTTCGACGTCAACACTCTTTGCGCGCTGCCCGTCGCCGCGTCCCGGCGCCTAGTGCGCCGCGCCGTGGAAATGGTCAGAGGCGACTTACGTGGTATCGATTTCTGCCATGCCGAAGCCTTGCGGGCGTTGGCCGCGGCCCCGGACGGACACGGGCGCATCCAGTTGCCCGGAGTCGATGTTTTCCGTTCATTTGAGTGGATTCGGATGTCGCCGCCCGGCCTCGAAACTCAGGCTAATCGCGACTGGGAATTGCTAGTTTTGGTTCCCGGCACGCTCTTGCTCCCCTTTGGGGCTGGCACCATGCGTCTGGAACTGAAACCGGTGGAATCCGTATATAATTATAAGGTGAACGGTTTGGACTGGGATCGGTTAGCCGGTTCTCTGGGATTGCGGAATTGGCGACCTGGAGACCAGTACACCAGAGAAGGCCACGCCGGTACAGATAAGCTCAAACATTTATTTCAGGAGGCGCGAGTACCGTTGTGGGAGCGGCGCAAATGGCCGGTTTTAATCCACGAAGGAGCTATCGTGTGGTCGCGTTTGTTTGGTCCTGCCGCCGGTTATGCAGCTTCCGAGCACACTCGGCTAGTGCTGGAGATTCGTGAGTGAACGTCAAAGTGAAAGTTCGAATCGGTAGCTCGCGGTTCGGCGTCTAAGAAGGCAGTAGGCCGCTGTGGGAGCGCCAAGTTGGCGCGGAGGTTTTGTGAACTCGAATATTAAAACGATAATTTTTTGGGCAGTCCTGATTTGCGTGGCGGTGCTTCTGTGGGTGGTAGTTCACCACAGTAGCGGCAAGCCGGAGAAACAGATCACTTACACCGAGTTCAACAAACAGATCGACGCGAACAACGTCAAGAATGTGGTGATCAGCGGCACCGAGGCCAAGGCCGATTACGCCAACGAAGGCGCCACCATGCGCACCCTGCTGCCTTCCAATTACCAGGATATTCTGAAGAAGCTCGACGACAAGGCTGTAAACGTGGAGTTCAAAGACGCCAACAGCACGCCGTGGATTTCGGTCCTGATCAATTTTTCGCCTTTCATCCTGCTGATCCTTTTCTGGCTTTTCATGATGCGGCAAATGCAGAGCGGCGGCAACAAAGCCTTGAGTTTCGGCAAAAGCCGCGCACGCCTCCACACGACGCAACAGAAAAAAGTAACTTTCAAGGATGTCGCTGGCGTTGAAGAAGCCAAGGAAGAGCTTGAGGAAATTATCGAATTCCTCCGTGAGCCGCAGAAATTTCAGAAGCTCGGCGGACGCATTCCCAAGGGAGTTTTACTCATTGGCTCCCCCGGCACTGGAAAAACGCTTCTCGCTCGCGCCATCGCCGGCGAAGCCAGTGTGCCCTTTTTCTCCATCTCAGGATCGGATTTTGTGGAAATGTTCGTCGGCGTCGGCGCCAGCCGCGTGCGCGACCTTTTTGAGCAGGGCAAGAAGAACGCGCCCTGCATCATCTTCATCGACGAAATCGATGCCGTCGGTCGTCACCGCGGCGCTGGTTTGGGCGGCGGGCATGATGAGCGCGAGCAGACACTGAACCAGCTTCTCGTCGAAATGGATGGCTTCGAATCCAACGAAGGGGTTATTCTGGTGGCGGCGACAAACCGTCCCGATGTGCTGGATCCGGCGCTGCTTCGTCCCGGTCGTTTCGACCGCCGTGTGGTCGTAGGCCGTCCCGACGTCCAAGGTCGCGAAGCCATTCTGAAAGTACATACCCGCAAGATACCGCTGGGCGACGATGTCGATCTAATGGTTCTGGCGCGCGGCACACCCGGCCTGGCAGGCGCCGATTTGGCCAACCTGGTGAACGAGTCCGCGCTGAACGCCGCGCGGCAGGGCCGCAAAGTGGTCATGATGATCGATTTCGATCACGCCAAAGACAAAGTTCTGATGGGCGCGGAGCGGAAATCGATGATCCTCACGGACGCCGAGAAGCGCAACACGGCTTATCACGAAGCTGGCCACGCAGTGGTCGCGGTCATGCTTCCGCACGCCGATCCGCTGCATAAAGTTTCGATCATCCCGCGCGGTATGGCGCTTGGCGTCACCATGCAGCTTCCCGTCGACGATAAGCATTCCTACAGCAAAGACTATCTGGAAGATCAATTAGCCATTCTGATGGCGGGCCGCATTGCCGAAGAGCGGTATATGAATCATATGACCACCGGCGCCGGCAACGACATCGAGCGTGCCACGGAACTGGCGCGTAAAATGGTCTGCGAATGGGGAATGAGCGAGCTTGGGCCCCTGAGCTTCGGTAAAAAAGAAGAGCAGATTTTCCTGGGACGTGAGATCGCGCAGCACCGCGACTACAGCGAAGACACAGCAATTCGCATTGACGAGCAGGTGAAAAAGCTGGTGCAGCGCGGATACGATCGTGCGGGCAAAGCGATAGAGGAGAAGTCTAGCGCGCTGATTCAGGTTGCCGAAATGCTCCTTGAGCGCGAAATCCTCGATGGAGCCGAAGTGAAAAGCCTCATCGACGGAATCCCGCTGCCGCCTCGAACTGTCATCAAGCCCAAGAGCAACGAGGATCATACGCAGCAGGTGATTCGACCGGAAGGCGGACGGCGCGTGCCGGGTATGGCCGACGGTGAACGCCCCGCGCCCGCTTGATTCCGCAGTACCCGTTTTACCTGTTCGACCTGGATGGAACTCTGCTGGACTCCGCCGAAGACATTTGCGGCGCGGTCGGTCAGATTCTTTCCGCGGTGGCTGACGCCCCGCAACCCAGCTTCGAATTTCTCAAGAAGTACATCGGCCTGCATCTGATCGCATTGTTCACGGATCTTTTCCTTCACTACTCCCCCGAACAAATCGAGCCTCTGATTCAGCAATACCGGGCCGAGTATCCCAAGCGCGATCACGCCGCGACGCACTTATATCCGGGCGTCATCGAAGCCCTGTCTCAGCTCAACGGGCGCAAAGCCACCGCCACTACAAAGGCGACCGTGACCACCCGCATCGTCCTCGAAAAATTTGGTTTGCTTCCATACTTCGATCACGTTCAAGGCACCGACGGCTTCCCGTGTAAACCGGCACCAGACGTGCTGCTCGCCTCTATGCAAGCCTTAGGCGCGCCACCGTCGGAAACGTTGATGGTGGGCGACTCCCCAGCCGATATGGAAGCCGCCCGTGCTGCGGGAGTCAAGGTCTGCGCCGTCCGCTACGGCTACGGCGATTCCGCTGAACTGGCTAAGTGGAGGCCTGATTACTGGGTTTCCGATTTGCGCGAGTTACTTTCAGGAGCTCACGGTCATCTACTCGAGCCTTAGCAGTGCCAGCTTCACGGCCACGACATGGTTGGCCTTCACTTCCATTTTCTTTCCCTTCGCCGGAACAGGCTTGCCGTCCTTGTCATTCACAGTCGCGCGAGCATGCCCTCCGTCGTGGGCTACCACAATCTTTCAGTTCCGAGGTTCCCATAGCATTACTCACGCTCAACGGTTCATGCAGAATGGTCAATTCGTTGAACCTCGTGTCCTTCACATCGCAGGAAGCCAGCGGCGACCCGGATGAATGCTCAATCGCCACGCCGTGGATCGCTCCGCGTGCGAGCATACCGCGAGCGTGACGAGTAACAAAGATGCTTGCAAAGACCCGTGAGTCATGCGACTTCGGTGACACGTCTATCAAAACACGGGCCGCCGGTTTTCGGTTTAACAAATCTTTACGCCCGCGGGGTTACCATTTGGGTAGCAGACGCGTTTAATAAGTGAAGGATTTGCATAACGACCATGAAAAAAACTCTGATAGGAATTGCTTGCAGTACTCTATTGTTGACCTCGTTTGTCTTCGCCCAGGGCCCGCACACTCCGCCCGATCCGGCCACGATGGTTCAACGTCACGTGGCGCACCTTACCACTTTACTTTCGCTGACCACCGCGCAGCAGACGCAGGCCACCACCATCTTGACCACCGCCGCGACCGCCAACTCCGGACTCTCCGCTAACATGAAGACCGCGCACCAGAGCCTGAGCGATGCGATCAAGAAAGACGACATTGCCACCATTGATTCCGCCGCTGCGACGCTCGGCGGCTTGAGCGCGCAACGCATTGGAACCGATGCCAAAGCGCAGGCCGCGATTTTCGCCATCCTGACGCCCGACCAGCAGACCAAACTCACCGCTCTTGAATCTCAAGGCGGTTGGCACCAGGGAATGGGGATGATGGGCGGAGGACCGGGACAGCGGTTCTAATAAATCGGCAAATCCCAAACTGGTCGCCGTTTCACGCTGATCGGCGGCCAGTTTGTTTATTGCGTCGGAATCTTCAGTGCCGCTGGACTCACCTGCCCACCCAGCGCGACCCGAACTTCCGGGTTCGTCGGCATCACACCGGGCAGCTTCACGTTGATCTGATATAGTCCCGCGAATCCAGGCGTCGCCCCCGCATAGTAAATCGCTCCGCTGTCCACCGGTGTCCCGGCTACGATAACCTGCAGATCGCGGTGCCGGATAGGCTGCGGACCCTGCGCCAGTTGTCCCGACGAGCCTTCCGGATCCGTCGGTCCCAGACCCACCCCATAAAGCACCACGATCTCTTCCGCTTGCGCCGGCGCGGCGGCTGTGATCACGGTCCCGTCCGCATGCGTCGCGACGATCGTATCTTTGCTCAACTGAAACAATCCTGGCGCCACGTCGAGCAGGGTCACTGTCACGTAGGGACCCGCTGTCCCCTCTCTGGCGACGACAATATTCACATCTTCCGGGATCAGAACGTTCGGGATGAGGAAATTGATCTGCGTCGGCGACACATAAAACAGATTCGCCGCGATGCTGTTGACGTAGACCGTGACGCCGCCCAGCCGCGTGGGCAGAACTCCCGATTCCAGGTCGGCGATGCTCACGGCGCGAGTGTCGTAGGACAAGTTCGAGCCGTAAATCGTGGCGATGGTATTGGGCGCGAGCAGTCCCGCGGTGTTGGTAGCCGCGTTGACGATACTGGCGACGGAATACGACGGTGCCGTAGACCTATCTGAAGAAGCGCCCGAAAATGAGGGCGCGACCAGCAGAATCGACCAAGCGAGACGCGCGGAGAGCATGCATGGACCTGTGTTGACCTTTCATTCTTGCAGCTATCTGGAGCACAACACTATTCCCCTGACGCGGAGAATAGGTACCACTTAGCGAAGATTGGTGGTAGCTGCCCGCAACGCCTTCTTCACCACCGAGCTCACCGGCACCCTGCTCATATCGTCCCGGTCGATCCACTGGAATCCTGGAAGAGCCTTCCTGCCAGCCAGCTTCGCCGCGTAGATGCGAAATTCGTAACGGTGATTGACGATGCTGTGCCGCACCGTGCCGATCGGTTTTATAGATTTAAGCGAGGGAATTTCACTCAGTTCCGGCAACTCCCAGAAGCCCGCCAAGCGGCGCGAATCGGAGGCGCGCCGCTTCAGCAGGAGCAATGAACCATTCTCGATGAGCACCAGATCCACAACCGCTTCTTGCGTCACTGATTTTCGGAGCTTCACGGGCAACTTCTCTTGGGCTCCGTTTTGGCGAGCTTCGCAGAGTTTCGCCACGGGACAAAGCAAACAGAGCGGCGAGCGGGGCAGGCAGACGGTCGCGCCGAGCTCCATGATCGCTTGATTGAAGATGTCGGGCCTTTTTTTATCGAGAAGGTCGCAGGCAAGCTGCTGAAAGCGCTTCCGTGTCGCCAACGACGCGATGTCGCCGGCATCGTTCGCGATACGCGCCAGCACCCGCAGCACGTTCCCGTCGAGCACGGCGTACGGAAGGTCGAATGAAATGCTGGCGACGGCCGCCGCGGTATAATCGCCCACGCCGGGCAAATTGCGGATGGCTTCATAATTATCAGGGAAACGACCCAATGCGACGATCCGTTTTCCCGCCGCCTGCAAATTGCGGACACGCGAGTAATAGCCCAGCCCACTCCACGCGGCGAGCGCTTCGGTAGCGGGGGCACGAGCGAGCGATATAGGATCGGGGAAGCGCGCCAGAAACGCCTCGTAATAGGGGATGACCGTCTGCGCCCGCGTCTGCTGCAGCATGATCTCGGAAACCAGAATCGCCCAGGGATCGCGCGTCCGCCTCCATGGAAGATCGCGGTGACCTCTGTCGTACCAGGCGATCAGCAGCGCAGAGAAAGACTTCAGGGTTCGAGAACCTGAACAAATTCACCGATCACGCGCAGTTGATCCGGGGCCAGTGAGAAGGCTTCAAATTCGCGATTGAGCGGTTCCAGCCGAATTTCATCGTGCTCCCATCCACCCTCTTCAGAATGAACCTTGCGGCTGGTGTAACGCTTGACCGTGTAGCGCGCGCTGTGGTCGGTCGCGCCCAGAATCTCGATGAGCAGCCGCTTGCCATTGCGCGACCCCACCACCGGCGCGCGAAAGATGCAGAAGCTTCCATCCGGAATCAGCGGCTCCATGGAGCGACCCACCACCCGCGCCACAAACATGCCTTCGTTGAGCTTCATTCCTTCTGGCGCCAGCACCCAGTCGGATATTTCGCCTTCCTGGTCTTCACCCCACTTGGTGGCGGCGGCTTGAATCGAGTACAGCGGGAGATGCGTGGCAAAGCGTCGCACGCGCGTGTCGACATGCTCGTGATAGAGACGCTGCAGCGTCCTGTCGAAATTACTCGCGAAGACCGCTTCGCTGCCCGAGATACGCAAAACATGCGAGAGCGAATCTTCCAGCGACTCCCGAAATCGTTTGCCGCCCAGCTCCTTGATGCGCTCGGTGAAATCGAGATCGAGCGCTTCCAGAAATTCGGCATCCACCAGGGCGGGACCGTCGTCTTCGTCGCCTAGTAATTCCGCCCGATCGGGTAGAAGTTTGAAAGCCGCCTCATTTGATTCCGGGTCCAAGAGCAAAACTCCTATCGGAACCGGCTGCCGCCCAGGCGCGGCTAATTCCAGCACCGAATACTCAGCGCGAGGCTGGACGCGAAATGGAATGACGGCGGGCATGGCTTTATTGCGGACTCAGCGGATAGTAGCCCTTCCGATAGCGCACTTTTACGTTGGGCAGATCCACTTGCACTTTCAAATTTCGAAACACCTTATCTTCTTTGCCCTCGGCGGAAACCGAAGGAGTGTAGCGCAGAATGTACTGCGTGGTGACCTCTCCCGCAATATCGGCCACGGCATGGTAAATCCCGTTGGCGATTTCAGCCGCGTATCCGCCAGTCCCCACCTTCAGCGCGTAATTGCCCTCATCGGATGGCGTCGAAAGATATCCAGACACGTCTTTGTAGAGATTGTTCAGCGGGTACTCCACGCGTCCGCCGGTCTCTTCCGCAAGGCGCGTGAGATTTTTTTCCCCCTCGCTGCCGAAGCCGAATGCCACTGAACTCATGGCGTAGATGGTTACCAGATTACGCTGCGCCAGCTCCAGCACTTCGTTCAATGATTTCTTGCTGGCCGAATCGTGCCCATCGCCGATCACGATGATGACGCGGCGCGGCTCGTAGGGCTCGCCCTTCACCAGCGCCCGATTGGTGCAGGCCGCGTAGATGGCATCGTACAGCGCCGCGCCCCCGGCCGGCTTGATGCGGCGCAGCTTCTCCACCATCTTCTCGGAATCGCTGGTGGTGTTGACCTGCAGCTCCGCCTCGTTGCCGTAGGAAATCAGATACCCACTGAACTTCTTGTCGCCGGGAAGCAGGTTCAGGATCAGCTCTGAGATCGCATCCTGATAAGTTTTCCAGTGGATCTTCATGGCGTTGCTGACTTCCACCAGGAAGCCCACTACCACCGGCTGGCTGCGATCGCGCGTGAAATAGTCGATCTTCTGGGCCTTGCCCTCGTCGAAAATGTGGAAGTCTTTCCGGTCCAGATTGGAGACGAATCGGCCCCTGTCGTCGGTCACGGTAACCGGCAGAATGACTTCATTTACCTGAACTTTGATGGGCACCTGGGCCGTCGCCTGAGCCGCCAGAACGAAGCACAGAAGACTAGCGGAAGCGGCGCGGCGCGTTACGGGGACCAACATGGAAGCCTGAGACTTCAGTGTAACGCAGGCCGCGCGGACCCTCGGCTCGTATAATGAAGTCTTCCCATGAGTTCTTCCGCCATTGCGACAGAGCCGCCCGATTCCGCGTCGTTTCCCGCTGTAGCCGCGGTGAGTCTTGCTCCTTTCGTCCTCTACTGCGTGGCGCATCTTGCGGTGGACTTATACTCCGGATCGCTCGGCGTTTTGCAACCTCTGCTGCTGGCGAAATTTCACCTCAGCCTCACGCAGGCCGGCCTGCTTGGAGGCATGCTCTCGCTCTCCTCCTCGGTATCGCAGCCGCTCTATGGATTACTGTCGGACCGGTACCCTTCGCGGCTGTTCACCGTCCTTGCGCCCGCGGTGGCGGGGATTTTTATCTCTGGGCTCGGCTTGGCATCCGGATTCCCGATGCTGCTGGCGATGGTGTTCCTCGGCGGAGCGGGAATGGCTTCGTTTCATCCCCACGCGGCGGCTAATGCGACCAGCGGTATCAAGCACGCTCGCGGACGCGCCATGGCTATCTTCATCAGTTCCGGAACCGTCGGTCTGGCGCTCGGGCCTGCTGTCTTTTCCGCGATTTGCGGACGCTGGGGACTCACGGCGGGCGCATTCGCAGCGCTGTTCGGAATCTTCATCACCGCGCTGCTCTTCATCTTCTTGAAGCCAACCCCTGCGTCGGCCGGGCTCGTCCGGGCGCGGTTTGAATGGGCGCCCTTGCGCGCCGTGGCGCGGCCCCTGACTATTCTGTATTTGCTGGTGTTTTTGCGCTCCGTCGTGCAGATCGTATTCACACAGTTTCTGCCGCTTTACTTAAAAACGCAGCGCGGCTTTTCGCTCACGGGAGCGAGTTACAGCCTTTCGCTCTTTCTAATTGCCGGCGCTCTCGGCGGCGTTGCTGGCGGACACCTCGCCGACCGCTTCGGGGGGAAACGCGTCATTGTAATTTCAATGCTCGGGGCGGCGCCCCTATTGGCCCTTTTTCTTTTCACCTCGGGGTGGCTGTCAACGGTCGCTCTCTTCATATGTGGCTTGGTACTGCTGTTCACGGTTCCGGTCAATGTGGTCATGGCCCAGCGGCTGGCACCCGGGCAGATGGGCACCGTCTCGGCGCTTATGATGGGCTTTTCATGGGGCATGGCGGGCGTCATTTTCATCCCCCTGATCGGGTGGATTGCCGATCATTCCTCGCTTCAATTTGCGTTCACGGCTTTAGTCGCCTTCCCGCTGATCGGGTTCGTTTTGGCGCTGCGCTTGAAAATTCCGGCCACTGCATGAAAGCCATTTGTTTGTTAAGCGGCGGACTGGATTCCGCCACGTGTCTCGCCATCGCTGTAGCCGCGGGATATGAGTGTTACGCGCTCTCGTTCGATTATGGTCAGCGTCATAAAGTGGAACTGCTTGCGGCTGTGAAGATTGCGGCCAGCCTCGGTGCCGCTGAGCATCGCGTCGCGACGATCGACCTGCGCATGTTCGGGCAGTCCGCGCTTACCGACGACATCGAAGTGCCCAAGGGCCGCACGGTGGAAGAAATGTCCGGTGAAATTCCGCTGACTTACGTGCCGGCGCGTAACACAATATTTCTATCGATGGCGCTAGCGTGGGCAGAAGTGCTGGAAGCCTCGGACATTTTCATCGGCGTGAATGCCCTCGATTACTCGGGCTATCCCGATTGCCGTCCGGAGTTCATTGCGGCTTTCGAGACCATGGCTAACTTGGCGACCAAGGCCGGGGTTGAGGGCGTCACGCGCCTTCGCATTCAGGTTCCGCTGATTACGATGTCCAAAGCCGACATTGTGCGCCGGGCCAAGGAATTGGGTCTCAATTTCGCGCTCACGCATAGCTGTTACGATCCTGACGTGGACGGACGCGCTTGCGGCCTGTGCGACTCCTGCCTCCTGCGTCGCAAAGGTTTCGCTGAAGCGGGGCTGGTGGACCCGGCAGTCACGTGAAAATTTCGGAAATCTTTTACTCTATACAGGGCGAAGGATCTCTGGTGGGCGTGCCATCGGTGTTTGTCCGAACTAGCGGCTGCAATTTGCGCTGTTCCTGGTGCGACACGCCCTACACGTCATGGTCTCCAGAAGGGGATGAGATGCCAGTTGCCACAGTGCTGGGGCGCGCACTCGCATTTCGCGCCGCGTACGCGGTGGTGACGGGCGGCGAGCCCATGATCGCGCCGGGCATTGTGGAGTTAACCCAGGGCCTGCGCGCCGCCGGAATACACGTGACGATCGAGACGGCGGGAACGGTTTTTCTCGATGTCGCCTGCGACCTTATGAGTATCAGTCCGAAATTGGCCAACTCAACGCCGGAGGGGCCGTTTCGCGCGCAGCATGAGCGTCTGCGTCTGCAACCGGATGTTTTGAAGCGGCTGATGGGTGGCTACGATTATCAATTGAAGTTCGTTCTGGCCGCGACCGAAGATGTGGCCGAAGTTTGTGCGGTGCTCGATGCGGTGCAGGCCGACCGCCGCAAGATTATTTTGATGCCCGAAGGCACCGACCCTGCCGTCTTGCGCGAACGTTCGGTTTGGCTCTCCGAGTTGTGTAAACGCGAAGGCTTTCGTTATAGTCCGCGTTTGCACGTCGATTTATACGGAAACACACGAGGCACTTGACATGGAAAAAAGCCAGGAGATTACCGAGGCCGCTCAGAGCGGCGACGCGGCCACTGTCCGGCAGCTCGTGGACCTTTACCCCGAATTAGTTCGGTGCTTCAGCGCGGACGGTTGGACTCCGCTGCACCTGGCTGCATATTTCGGACATGCGTCGATAGCCGAGTATCTGGTGGAACACGGTGCCGATGTGCTGGCGCGGTCTCAAAATGCCATGGCCAATCAACCCATCCACGCCGCAGTCGCCGGGAAGCAATCCGCGATGGCACGCTGGCTGATTGAGCGCGGAGCGGAGCCGGACTCGAAACAACATGGTGGATGGACGCCGCTGCATGCCGCCGCGCAAAACGGCGACGCCGAGCTGGTGGCATTTCTGCTGGCCCACGGAGCAGACAAGACTTTCATTTCCGATGCGGGCCAAACAGCGGCGTCGTTGGCGGCTGAAAAAAATCACGCTGCCGTTATGAAGTTACTGGGCAGCGGCCCTTCAGCAGCCTGCTAAATTGGATGCGATGACACGACGAGATTTGAATTTGCTCATTCCGATGATGGCGGTATCCCGCGCCGCTGGGGAGCGTGTGACGCTGCCTTCGAAGATTTTTCGATTTGACGATCTTCCAGTTCATCGGAGCGGACAAAACCGCACGCGTGCCATGCTTCAAGGCGCCACCCACACCGGCTGCAATATCGAAATACACCAGACGGAACTGTCTCCAGGTGACGCTCCTCATCCCCCGCATCACCAGGCGCATGAAGAAATGATTCTCATTCGGGAAGGCACCATGGAAGTGACTATCTCGGGAAAGAGCGCGGTGCTGGGACCGGGTTCAGCCGCGTATGTCGCTTCAAATGAGGAGCACGGATGGCGAAATGTCGGCACCATGCGCGCGCATTATTTCATCCTGGCCCTCGGCACCGCCCAAGCCTAACTCCGGTGCGTGACCGTGCTCGAGCGCTGCGCTGGCGAGCCTTATTGGCCGCTCAATCCGGTTATATGCTCGACGCCATGGACGTGCTGCTTTACGTCTTCGCGGTGAACACACTGCGAGCTGAATTCGGTTTGTCGAATGCACAAGCAGGCCTGGTCAGCTCGCTTACGTTGATCTGTTCGGCCGCAGGCGGCTTCTTATGCGGTGCATTGGCCGATCGCCTCGGCCGGACGCGCATGTTGGTCTGGACAATCCTTCTCTACTCCGTGGCTTCGGCAGGCACCGCGTTCTCTACAGGCCTGGGATCGCTTCTCTTCTGGCGCGGTCTGGTGGGTTTCGGACTAGGTGGCGAATGGTCCGCGGGCGCAGTGCTTGTCGCCGAAACATGGCCCGACGAAACGCGCGCGCGCGCCACGGGATTCATGCAGTCCGGCTGGTCCGTTGGATATTTGCTCGCCGCGGGAGTCACCGCGTTCGTCTTGCCGCGATTCGGATGGCGAGTCCTGTTTCTTACGGGCATTGCTCCCGCGCTGCTGGCGCTGGTAATCCGTCGCGGTGTTGCCGAGCCGGCGGTGTGGCTGGATCGGAACCGGTCCGAAACTAAGTCTGCAGGTCTCGCCGTGATCTTTCAACCGCCTCTGCTCCGCAAAACGGTAGGGGCAACGGCCCTCGCCGCATCAGTGCTTTTCGCCTATTGGGGGCTCTTTACATGGCTTCCGGGATTTCTCTCCGCTCCGACTGAACACGGCGGGGCTGGTTTGAGCGTGGTTCTCACCAGCGCCTGGATTGTACCGATGCAGATAGGGGCTTTCTTTGGTTATATTTCATTCGGATGGATCGCCGAACGCGTGGGACGTCGCTCGGCGTTTTTGATTTACGTAATAACCGCCGCCGTGCTCGTGCCAGTCTACGGATCGAGTCGCTCGCCCGGCATGCTGCTGTTGCTAGGACCTTTCGTCGGGTTTTTCGGTTCCGGTTACTTTAGCCTGTTCGGCGCTATGCTGGCGGAGTTGTACCCAACGGAGGTTCGCGGGGCGGGGCAGGGATTCACTTACAACTGCGGCCGCGCCTTCAGCGCGTTGGCGCCCTTCGCCGTTGGATCGCTGGCCGACCGTCATGGCTTGGGTCCAGCGCTCGCCTTGAACTCCGCGTTTTTCATCGCCGGAGCCGTGATGATTTTCGCGCTGCCCGCCCGCGGGGGATTAGATATCGTTAACCAACGCGGGGTTTGAACCGTCCTGGGCCGGAACTGTGTCGGGCATTCTCATGGAAATTTACTACGAAGATTCATCCAAGCGATGGTATTCTCAAAACTCACCACGCCTTCGGTCGCCCCCAATTGCTGCACGGCCAGAGCCCCCACCGCATTCGCAAATCGCGCGGCATCCTGCAAGCCCCAACCTCTGTGCATGGCTGCCAAAAACCCTCCAACAAAGCAGTCGCCAGCGCCCGTTGTGTCAATCACCCGCACAGCGAAACCCGGTACGGCGATTTCATCTCCCTCTGCGGGACAGACGAGGCACCCGGCCGCTCCAAGCTTGACCACGATCGTGCCCGCGCAGAGCGATCGCAGTCTCTGCCGCCCGCCGAGCTTTCGTTCTTCATCCTCGTTCACAAATAGCAAATCGATGTAAGGCAGGCTTGGAGCAAGTACGTCAAGCCATTCGCCATGGTGATCCCATTGCGTGTCGGCGGATGTCGCGAGGCCGCACGCACGCGCATTGCGGAGAACTTCCGGTGCCATGGAACGTAGATGCTCCATTCGAAACACGGCTGCCAAATGGAAACTCCTCGCGTCCGGCGGAAGTGCAAATATATTTCGGAAAGGCACCCCGCTTGCGCCCAAATGGTAGAGCAGCGCCCGTTCGCCATCCGAATTCACGAGCGAAACGGCGGTCGACGTCGGCGCTTCGCTCCATTCGGTCAGCGACGTATCCACACCGGCTTCTCGCAGGCGAGCTAACACACAATCTGCGGCGGCGTCGCGGCCTACAAGCGTCAAGATCGTAACCGGCGTGCCGAGCTTGGCAGCGGTGTAGGACGTGCTCCCGGCATTCCCGCCAAGATGCTGCGCGATTCCGTCAACCAGAGTAGTGGCCCCCCAATGCAACGGATCGCTAACCGGCCGAACCAGGATATCGAGCACCACGTTCCCGCAAATTACCAGTGATCCCGACATCCTAGATGCCGCTCATTAGTCCTTCAAGAAAGCTGCGGCGCAAGGGCCATCGCCCCAGCACCTTTCGGTCGGACAGCGTGAAGACGCCAGCGGTTAGAACTGACGTGAAGTCTGCTTCACCGGGCTTGCGCGACTGGTGTGCGGCAGCCTCCCGAAGAAGCGCCGTTGCTTTCTCCAGGTGACCGGCGAGAATCTTCGCGTCCGCGGGAGATTGGCATAACGCTTCGAGTCTTGCCTCCATGCCCGACCCCTCCGGCCCCATAGTGAGGGTGACGCGTTCCGCATCTGCCATAGCCGAGGCCAACAGCCGCGCGCCCGCAGGCAGAAGATCGCCGCGTCTGAGCAATGCCGCCGGCACCGAGATCCAGGCTGGCTGGGCCGGCACTTCGATTGGGCGCTGGATCACCGGCTTCAGCAACCGCGAAGCGGCAAGATCGTCGTGGCTCACGGCCAGTGCCATCACTTCGTCCGAAAGCGGAAGGAACGAGATCCGGCGCTCGGGTGTGCTTCCTGGCATCCGGCACAGTTGGTCATAGCAACTGCCGCCCTGTTGTCGGGCATAGTCCCGAAGCTGCTTCCACCGGAATCTGCCACGAACCAGGAAATAAGTTCCATCGGGCGAGAATGAGACCAAAGCGCTGTCTAGATCGCGCTTGTAATTGAAACCCGAGTCGCGCACGAACGACAGATAGTCAGGCTCTTCGGTCGTTCTCGACGTGGACAGCAATGAGAGTAGCCCAGCACGACGCATAACCGCGAAGTCTACGCTGAGAACTGTAGAATTTTGAGTGGGCAGCCGCGAGAGCAGATCGGCGTGTGGCTCTGCGGGACGACGCATCTTCCAAACGAGCAGGCTGGTTCCCGCAATAGCGAGGGCCACAATGCCAATGGTAATAACCCGGCGGGACACGATCGGTATTATACCGGGCGTGAGCGCTCGGGATCTCGTGCTAAAGTCCGGTTATCGCGATGCGAATCAAATCTCTGATGTTCTTGCCGGTCTTAATAATATCCGGAGTGGTTGCCGTTGATGCTGCGCCGGCTCACGAACCGCGAGTGCGGACCGTCCTATTCGATTATGAAGTAACCATCCCGGCACCGCCTCCTGGCTCCAAAACGCTCGAGCTTTGGCTTCCGGTGCCCCACGACGATGCCTATCAGAAGATTCGAAAATTGCGGGTCGAGAGCAACACGGAGCATGAAATCACGGTAAGTCCCAATGGCAACCGGATGTTCCACTTGCTCTTAAATTCGCCGGCCCGCGGGGTGAAAGCGGCGTTGCATTTTGAGGCTGAGCGAATCGAACGCCTCCAGAACGATTTCGCGCCCGAACCCGCGAGTCAAGCCGATGAAGACATTGAAAAGTACTTGTTGCCCGACCGTTTGGTTCCGCTCGATGGGAAGGTCCGCGAATGGGCTTCCGATGTGGTGGAGCAGGCACACGCAAAAACGGACCTGGAGAAGGCACGCGCGATTTACGAGCACGTTGTATCCACGGTTAAATATGACAAGACCGGCACGGGTTGGGGCCGCGGCGATATCTACTACGCGTGTGACGCGCGGCGCGGAAACTGTACCGATTTCCACGCCATCTTCATCGGCTACGCTCGGGCGATCGGTGTTCCAGCGAGATTCGCCATGGGGTTTCCTCTGCCTCGGGAGCGCGGCAGCGGCCGCATCAGCGGATACCATTGCTGGGCTGAATTCTACGCCAAAGGGATTGGATGGATACCTGTCGATGCTTCAGAGGCCGCGAAAGATCCTGCCCGGCGCCTCTACTTCTTCGGGGCTCACGATGAGAACCGGATTCAATTCTCGCGAGGTCGCGATCTGGTTTTGACGCCACTTCAGGCCGGCCCGCCTCTCAACTTCTTCATCTACCCTTACGCCGAGGTGGATGGTAAAGAGTTCAAAGGCTTCGAAACCGGATACCACTTTCAGGATGTGGCCGAAATCTCGTCCTCCCGCTAGGCCTGACGCCTAAGTTGCTGCGGTTCGTTCGATATTTCGCGTGATCCCACCCGGGAGAGTGCTACCAGATCTTCAGTATCAGGTTCGTGCGCAAACGCCGGGTGACCGGCCGGATAGGATTTCAAAATTGCATCGATTCCAGCGGCGTTAACGGGACGGTGCAGAAAGTAGCCTTGATGAAGATCGCACCCTTCCCGCCGAAGTATTTGTAGCTGGCCACGGGTTTCAGTCCCCTCCGCTACCACGCGCAGTCGAAGGCCGTGCGCCATGCCGACTATCGCCCGCACTAGTGGCAAAGTGTTTCGATCGATAGATTCAATTCCAGCCACAAACGAGCGGTCGATCTTGAGTCCGTCTACCGGCAGCGCCCGGAGATAGCTCAGCGAGGAATTTCCTGTCCCGAAATCATCGATGGAGATGCGCACGCCGAGTTGCCGGATTGTTTCAAACTGGCCGACGATGTCATCAAGATTTCGTACAAACGCAGTCTCGGTGAGCTCTAGTTCCAGAAGTTCGGGAGGAAGTTCGTTATCGGCCAAAGCCTGCTTCACTGCCGCCGGAAAATCGCAACGCAGGAATTGATGGGGAGATACATTTACGGCCACCCGCAAGTCGTGGCCTCTTCGCCGCCAAACCGCCGCCTGTTTGCATGCTTCTCGTAGAACCCACCCCCCAAGCGCAACGATAACTCCGTTCTCTTCCGCAATCGGCACGAATCGCGCTGGCGAAACAGCCCCCAGCACCGAGCTATCCCAGCGCAACAGAGCCTCCACACTTTCGATAGTGCCGCTGCTGTTCACTTGAGGCTGGTATTGTAATTCGAATTCGGTGGTTCTTGAAATCTTCCGGCCAATCAATTTTCCGCCACCGTCCAACGCGATCCGAAGTTGACGGTCGATTTCGAATGTCTCCGCCGAAACCACGCCCATCTTGGATTCATAGATCTGAAACATGTTCTTCCCACTCGCTTTTGCGGCATACATCGCCGTGTCAGCGTTCCGGAGAAGTGTTTCGCAGTCATCTCCATGTTCGGGATACAAACTGATTCCCAGGCTTCCGCTGACCGAAATCGTGTGTTGCTGTGCTTGCACCGGTTCATTAAGCCGCCCGACTATTCGCCCTGCTATCTCGACGGCCAGTTGCGAAGTTTCACACCGAGGCAGCAGAATGACAAACTCGTCCCCCCCGATCCGCGCTGCCGTGTCACTGTCGCGGATGCAAGCAAGCAGGCGCTGCGCGACTTGCTGCAGAAGTAAATCGCCAATGTGATGGCCCAGGTTGTCATTGACTTGTTTAAAGCGATCTAAGTCAATCCACAGAAGTGCGAATGACTTCTTGTCGCCATTGGCCTGTTTTAACGCGTCGCCAATGCGATCCCGAAGAACCGCGCGGTTGACCAGCGACGTCAAGCCATCGTGTTTCGCCTGAAACGCCAGCTGTGAACTGACTAGCCCGTGTTCCACCGCGAGCCCCGCCAATTGGCCCGTTCGCTCAAGCAGCCGGAGATCCTCGGGCATCGCTGTCACTTGTTGCGGGAAATATACTTCAATCGATCCGACGGTGTGGTCCTTTCCAGCGCGAATGTGCACAATCCATTTAGATTTCATCTTGTCGATCACTTCCGCGCCTCGGCAAGCCATGTTCAAGCGGCTAAAGCTTTCTGGGGCCGTGCGAGCAGATGGGAGTTCGATACTGTTCTCCATCAAGGTGATCACGCACAATCCCGAGGTGTACGTTTTTTCCACCAGCGCCGCTATCGATCTCAAAATCTCATCCAACGACTTGTTCTGACTGATCGCTTCCAGAATTTCGCCACGCTGGCGTTCCGTCATTTCAGACTCGGCCAATCGCTGATTCGTCGTTTTCAAGCCGGACAACATCCGCAACGAGTAAATGAAAAGAATGGTCGTTACGATGAGAAAACCAACTTCGACCGCGCAGCGATAGTACGTTTTTCGCACAGCTTCCAACTCTTCCTGCGCGTTCTGATCGAGCCGCTTCTTTAACCCCTTTAGACGTTTGGCGCAATTTTCAAATAAGGCTGCCCCTTCGACACGCTCCTGTTCCATGGCTAGAGCGGGCTGGTCTTCTAAAATCAACCCCGTGACGCTGTTCCGCACTTTTAAGTACCGGTTCCAATCCCGATAGAAACCCGCGATCTCTTCCTTGGAAGCGGAATTGAGAGGCAGCAGAGAGATTTTCCGGAAGAGGCGGGTCACGTCAACGTCGGCATTTCGCGCAGCGTTTACGTAGGGAAGCTGGACATTTGGATCCTTGGTGGTTAGCGCGTAAACGAAAACCCGCCGACTCCCCTGCGTATACTCCTGAAGATCGCCTTCGATGCTCAGCGCGTTCATTCCCACCGAATAAAAAGTTTCGGCTTCTTGGACCGCATGAAGCAGATCGTTGGACGCAAAGACGGCTCCTAGAACCGCGGCGGCGCCGATCGCGATCAGGATAGTTTCGCGAATCCGCAAGGAGGATATGAACTTGAGAATCACCGGTTCGAATCCTTTAGCGGCGAAAATTGCGGCTTATCGATGATTCTTAGGATCCGGACCTGTGTTCCACAGGGCAGTTGCGCGAGCGACTCTGCATACAGGAAACCTATCGCCCCGGGTGCGTTAAAAACAAAACTGCATGCGCTCTCGTCGGAAATCAGGCTCTTCACCGGGACTGGCAATTGCCCCTTAAAATCCAAGTTCAGCAAATACCGGTTGTAATCGCTCACCGACATTTGCAAAATCGACCTAAGCACCGCCGACACTATCGGACTGGATGGTTCACGCTGTACGATCGTGATGCGGCGGTGGTTGGGCCATTCCCGCAAATTGCCAAGCAGAACGCTTCTTAGCTGGTTGGCGGAGAGCTCATTCACTGAATTCGAGATGTTTACCATTACCGCAATTGGAGGTTGGCGTTCAGTGCTGGCACCCGCCGTGAAGGCAGTAAAAACACTCGCATACAAAACTGCCCTCCTGATTTTGATGGCGGTGCTCAGAAAACAAAAGCGAGTTGCGCGCTTCCCTCGGTGGTCTCGGCGAGATCGCGCCGGCGCCATCTGGTGATCTGAAACTTGATCGCGCAGAACTCGGAAAGGTCACGCCGATAGCCAGCTGTATACGAGCGGCGGAAACCCAAACTTCCCAAAACCGGCGAAACCAAAGGATCCGAGGCCGCCGGATTCATGAACTCAAATCGGAAGTATGGGCGCGATGCGGCGCCGAAGCGGTATGAAAATTGAGTGTAAAAAGCTGGCACATTCGTAGTTCGATCGCCTCCAGACCCGGCTTTCTGCCTGTTACGCATCACGAGCCCTTCCGTGATGAACTCGGCGCGGTCGCGGATATAGACGACGTGGGTGGTGAGAATCCTCTGTTCCACGCTAGGAGATCCATACGGGGTCGCCCGGTCGCGATATATGGACATACCTAGCTGCCAGCCCGGCATAGCGCGCGGCGTCGCAAATAAAGCGACATTGATGGATTTCCCGTTGTTGTCATCGTTGATTGTTTGAACGGGCGCGGAGCCAGGATACCGATATGCGCGCCCATTTCCTGTTTCAACCACATAGTTCACGTTCAGGTTGCCTGATGGAACGCGCCCCGACACGCTTACCCCCACGTTGTGGATAGGCAGAATTCCGCCATTGTCTTCGAACCAGAATAGGAATGGCCGGTCGGTTGTGGTCTGAAACCATCGCCCATGATGGAAGGCTCCGTTGAAATAACCGATTGCACTGTGATACCGTCCCACAACCACATTCAGATATTCATTCTGTCGATAATTCAAAAAAATCCGCTCGATCTCAGCGCCGGGAAGGTTGTTCGCATCCGAATCGATTGCGGTTTCCATCAGGAAACTCAACCTGTCCGATAGCTTCGACGTCAAAAATAGGTCTGCTTGTCCAAGCCTGAAGGAACTGGTGGTCCCCCCTTTAGCAACCGGGTAATAACCCAGATCCGCATAGCCGTGGAAATTGAGCGTCGGCGCGGTCAGAAAGGAATGGGAGGCGTGCGAGTTCGCCGAATCTGCCGGATCTGTCTCGGTGTCGGCGTGAGAGGCCGACGGAGCCGCGCCACCCATCTGGACCTTAACGTCATTCGTAGGGCGGGCGGAATCTGCGGTAGAGTGCCGCGGCATCCGAGATTCAAGAATCTGAACCCGTGCCCGCAGTTGCCGCACTTCGTCGAGTAGTTCGCGAATCACGACTGCGTTATCGGAATCGGTTGGCGGTGGCGCGGGACTTTGCGCCCGGCACTCCACGAAACTGATAACCAACGTAGCAATCAGGAGTTTCGGCATCAAACTAAATGATCGGCTCTTCGAGCAAAAACGTTAGTTAGGTTGGAATTTTACTTAGTGCTTTTTAGAAAAACATCGGCCTTCGCGAGACCCTACTGGAACTGAATCTGCGCGATTACCAAATCTGGCATGCTCTGATTCCAGCCTGCCGGGATATTATCGAACGCCAGTCGAAAGGGCTTTACCGCGCCAGGCGTCAGGGAACCGGTCCGGCGTCCTGCCACTGCCACCCGTTCGCGGTGAATTACCTGACCATAAACATTGTGGAATATGCAATTCACTTCTACCAATTTCACCGTGCGGCCTCCGGTGTTTGCGATCTTGCCGATTATCTCAACGAGGGATTGCTGCACGTAGCTCTCCGCAGCCTGAATGCCGACATCACTCAGCTTCAGTCGGTCTAAGTACACCTTGGCTTCGGCGGTCAGGACGGGCGGCGGAGGCGGTGCCGGTTTTGGTCCGAAAGTCAGCCAGCCGACCACACCCGCGAGTACAATCACGCACAATCCGACAATAATCATCGGCACCGAGAGGGAAAATGCCTTTTTTTCTTCCCTATCGACCGCCAACTGTCATCTCCGCAATCATCACCGTTGGGCTAGCCGTGGAACCACGAAATTCCAGATCGTCAGCCGCCTCAAGGGTCGTCAGCATCTGTTGCAACGTGCTCGCAATCGTCACTTCAGACACCGCAAAGGCGAGCTCGCCATCGCGAATCCAAAGCCCCGCGGCCCCGCGCGAATAATCGCCCGTGGCAATGTTTACACCCGAGCCGATCAGCTCGGTCACATAGAAGCCGTTCTTGATCCCGCCGATCATCTGAGCCGGGGTGCGTGCGCCTTTTTCCAAGTACAGATTGCCATGCCCGATCCCCGCATTCCCCGTAAGTCCGCGCGCCGCATTGCCGGTGGTCTTCAACCCCAGTTTTCGCGCCGAATATGTATTTAGCAGATAGCTCTTCAAAACGCCCTTTTCGATCACGGGCGTCCGCCTGGTTGGGACCCCTTCGTCGTCAAAAGGCGACGTTCCGAACAGGCCGGGGATCGTGCCATCGTCAATGACTGTTACCCCTTCCGACGCTACGCGCTCGCCGATCCTGCCCTGAAGAAATGAGGCCTGGCGGTAAATCGACCGTCCCTCCACCGCCTCGAAAATACTCTCGAGTAACGACCTCGCCGTGCGCGGCTCGAATATAACCGGCACCTTCTGAGTCTCGACTTTCACCGCGCCTAACCGCCGCAGCGCGCGCTCCGCCGCCTTGCGTCCGATATCTTCCGGCTGCTCCAGCCCGAGGAACCCGCGGGCGGTGCTGAACCAGTAATCGCGTTCCATCGAATCGCCCTGTTTAGCGACAGGGACCGCACTAATCGAGCAGTAGCTGGACCGGTAATCCCCCGCAAATCCGCGCGAATTGGCAAAAATGCGCCGCCCCAAATGCGAGTCGAAAGAAGCGCCCTCCGAATTGGTGATGCGCGGGTCCACGGAGAGCGCCGCCTTTTCCGCCCGCTTGGCCAGCTCAATTTTGAATCCCGGCTGAAGGCCCGCCACGTCGTCGTTATAAAGGTGCAGATCGCCTGACAGGGATCCAAGTTCGCCGGTGCCGGGCAAATCCGCGAAGGGGTCGTCCGTGGTCACAGCCGCCAGCTCAATGGCCGACGAAACCATTAGCCTAATTCCCTCCGGCGAGAGATCGGAAGTATAAGACGATCCCGTCTTTCGCCCAATTAGGATGCGCAATCCCGCGCCGCGCGACCCGGCCTCCTTCAACGTTTCCACTTCCCCCAGCCGAATTCCCGCTGAAAACTCCTCACCCTCGGAAACGGTGCACTCGGCATCCGTAGCCCCCGCCGCCATCGCCTGCTCCACCGCGCTCGAAGCCATCTCGGGAAGATGATTCGAGCTCAAGCCGTGCCCCCGACGGTCATCCGATCGATGCGCACAGTCGGAATTCCGACGCCCACAGGCACACTTTGTCCCTCTTTACCGCATACGCCGATGCCTTCATCCAGCTTCAAATCGTTGCCGACCATGCTCACGAATTTCATCGCTTCCGGACCATTGCCGATCAGCGTCGCGTTGCGAACTGGCCGGGTCAGCTTTCCGTCTTCGATCAGGTAACTCTCCGATGCCGAGAAGACGAAATTACCGCTGGTAATGTCCACCTGCCCGCCGCCAAAATTGGCGCAATAAAGCCCGCGCGGCACCGATCGGATAATTTCCTCGGGATCGCTCTCGCCGGACAACATAAAGGTATTCGTCATGCGGGGCATCGGAATATGCTCGTAGCTCTCCCGCCGTCCGTTGCCCGTTGGGGGCGAATTCATAATACGGCTCGACAGCGCATCTTGCAGATAACCACGCAGAATTCCGTTTTCGATCAGCACATTGCGCTGCGTCGGGTTGCCTTCGTCGTCCACATTGAGCGAGCCGCGACGTTTGTTCATCGTGCCATCATCCACCACCGTGCATAGCTTGCTGGCGACTTGCTGCCCAATACGCCCGCTGAATGCCGACGTCTTCTTGCGATTGAAATCCGCCTCAAGTCCATGCCCGACCGCTTCATGCAGCAGCACCCCCGGCCATCCCGGACCCAGGACCACGGTCTGCTCGCCAGCGGGCGCCTCGACCGCATCCAACTGCACGATCGCTTGGCGCGCAGCCTCGCGCGCAAAGTGCTCCGGGGTCTTTTCAGTCAGGAAGAAGTCCAATTCCACGCGCCCGCCCCCGCCAGAATGCCCGTGCTGCGGTGCGCCGCCGTTCTGCCGTGCCAGCGCCGCCACGCTCAACCTTGCCATAGGCTGGCGATCAAAATTCAGGATGCCGTCGCTGTTAGCCACCATCACATGGCGCAGGCTGTCGGCGTAAGTCGCCTGCACCTGGAAGATGCGCGGATCGTAGTCGCGGGCCGACTTCTCGGCGCGTTTCACCAGATCCACCCGCTCGGTGAACCCGAGTTCATTGGGCGCGGTTAATACAGGATACAGATTGCGCTTCTGCCCCTCATGCAGCGGCGATTTCTCCACCTTCGCCGGCCCTGACGCAATACAAGCCGCCACCTTCGCCGCCTTGCGAATTTTCTCGGGGTTCAAATCGTCGCTATACGCATAGCCCGTTCGCTCGCCCGAGATCACGCGGACCCCCACGCCAAGAGAAACTCCCTGCGTGGCGGTTTTGACGATGGATTCATCCATTGCAATCATGCTAGTAGCTAGGTATTCGAAATAAATGTCGGCGTAATCGCCGCCCTGGGAGAGCGCATCCGATAGATAATTCTCAAGATCCTGGCGCTGGATTGCAAACTTCGAGGCAAAGAATGACTCGGAAAAGACCATACCTTTACGGTAGCAAACCGGTGAATTCAATTTAACTTAGTGTTCACTAGGGGTTAATGAGCGCAGGCGTCTTTACTACTGAAGGCAACGAAAACTCCCTTCAAAGGACACTAACCACCATGAAAACGATTACGACCGCAATGTTTGGCATTTCCCTGATGATCGGATCCGCTGCGCTCTCACTGGCAGCCGCCCCTCAAAAAACCGACGCGACGGCCACCACTTCGGCCCCGACCACCAAAGTGAAGAAGCACAGGAAGCACATGAAAACCGCAAAGATGCCCAAAACGGACAAGATGGACGCAACCACTCCAGCGGCCAAGTAGTTTCCTTTTGTATCCTTCCCGTCGGGCAGGCCTCCGGGTCTGCCCTTTTTCCGTTTTATCGCGGTTTTTCCACCACACGGGCGACCATCGCAATCGTGGCGTTATCTGGAAATTGAGACTCCGCCGCCGCCAATACTTCGGCGGCTTGCGCGCGATTCCCCGATTGCCAGTAGCTCATCGTAATCTGCGCGAGGCTTTGAGCGGACGATTGAAAAGCGGTCCACCCCAGCCGGTCGTAGAGCTTGGTGATAGGGAGATAATCTTTCTGCCTGTAATAAAACTGAACGAGGTAAGCGCTGGCGAATGAATTCGCCGGATTTTGCTCGATAGCACGGCCCATGTAAGCCGCGCCAGCAGCCTCATCACCTTGTGCGATGGCCTCAAGGGCGCGGATGTAGGCCGCCACACCCGGCGCCGCCAAGTTTCTCGCATGACCCAGAAAGTCCGTATCCGCGGCTGCGGGCGCCTCGGAAATGCTTAGCGGGGCAGTGATGGAGGCCAACGTTGTCGGCGATCCGGCAGGATGAATGTTGATAACCACGCGGTATTCCCCGTCTTCGAGGCCGGCAAGCGGAATCGATTTGGATTGCAGCAGATGTCCATCTTTGAACGCCGTGCTGGCGATTGGATCGGTGACGCGGTGGCGCGCTTCGCGATTTTGAACGCTTGCCAGAATCCATTCGATCTCGTAATTTTCAATGTTGTTGGGAGGCGCATTAATCTCCACTAGGACACGAAGCGGATTCTGGGTATTTACACGGTGGGCGGCAGCGGGATGGAATTGAACTCCAAAGTATTGGAAGGGAGTGAATGCATCGGCTTGCGGCGCTTGTTCGACGGCGGTAGCTAAGATCGGACCGCTGAGGGAAATCGGCTGGCCCCGAACCACGCTCAGCTTGCGTTCAGTCTTAGAAATTTTTGCCGTCTCCTGATTCAGGATGCGAACTTCAAATTGGTAATTCCCGGGCACAATCGGAAGACGGTTTGCCAGCACGAAGGGGATAAACTGCTTTTCTCCGGCGACTTCCTGAAACGCGGAGTAAGCGCGCTCTTCGGAGTCTTCCACGATCAACTTCCCCTTCTCGGTCAAGAGGCTGTACGCCACGCTGACGTGCAACTGCTTACCGTCGGTGTCGCGCTTTCCAAGCCGCTCGCTGCTCACGGCGATGCCGTAGTCCAGCCATTGCTGACCCAGTGGATCGGTAATGACGATGGACTGGACGTCCAGCGGTCGATCTTCATCGACAATGAAGACCGATTTGACGCTGGCACGCAAGGCAGCCATCTCGCGAAGTTTTCGCAGGTTGAACGGATCGTTTGCGAAATTCTGAATGTGCGAGATCATCATGTCGCTGGAAAGGTCGGGCGCGTAATCCGTCCTGTCAATAGGGTCGTTCGGGATCAGCGA
>JANYJA010000022.1 GCA_025358575.1 Terriglobia bacterium | reverse complement strand
GTTTCGCCGGGTTTGAGAGTGGCGGCGGAGTGATTGATAGGCGCGGCGATCTGCCCGACTTCGCGAATGATGGCGGTTCCGGACTGCTCAGCTTCTTCGCCAACCGCCATGCCCGACATGAGCTGCGCGGCATCGCCACCGGCGCGGCGGACCATCTTGGCGTCGCTCTTGTGTTCCGTGATGGGGGAGACGGCGAAGATATCGACTGACATGAAGCCGGACGTCAGGAACTTGTTAGTGGCTTCGAGCTGCTCCTGGTCATTGTTAACAGTCGCGAGCGCCATGTTGGCCGCGGGGAACCGATGCGAATGGATTTGGCCGTCGTGATTGCCGGGATCGTTCGAAGGCACCATCGGCATGTGGCAGCCGGAGCAGGTCATGCTCTTCGGCGGGTAGTAGAAAGAACGCGCGCCCTCACCGAAGCCGCTGGCTTGCCAGTTGTCGTAGTCGTTAAATCCGCGGAACCAGCGATAGTTATTGACCGGAACGTCGAGATGCACTTTGTGGCAGGTGGCGCAGAATTCCGAAGCATCCCTGCGCATGAACGGTTTCATGAAACTCTGGCGGTGCGGCTCGGGATTCAAGTAAGTGAGAAAGTGATTCACCGCGAGCATGTACTTATTTTTGCTGGATGCGAGTTCATGCAGGGGTGGATAGGCCATGGTGAATCCGGCATTGCCCATGGAGCTATCGACGTGGACGATGGAATGGCAGGACATGCACCCGAGACCATTCTGCGCTTCCGGCGTATCGATCTGGTCCTTAATGGGCTTCTCCCAGCGGCCGTTGAAAAAGACCGCATGGTCGTGGCATCCGGCGCACCATTTACTCGGCTGCGTGGAATGCTGGACGTCCTGCATGTATTCGATGGCTTTGCGATAGAACTGATTGTTGAATGACGCGAAGTGATGAGTGGAGCTATTCCATTGCTTGTAGATATCCGCATGACATTGGCCGCAAGCTTTGGAATCCATGAAGAAGTTGGAGGGAATGGTTCCGCCGACGTTGGTTTTCGAAGACGACGGGAAAAATGGCGACTTGGGGCCGCCACCTTCTTCCTGCATGGTGGTTGGGACGGTCAGGGGGTTTCGGATGCGGTCATTCGGATTGGGGAAGAAGCGGGAATAGAGCGCGGCGGAGACGGGCATCAGCACCAGAAGTGCGACGGCAAATGCGAAACCGCGTTGAACGTTGCGGCTTTGCCGGCGCACAAAAGGAATTAAGGCGAGGACGGCTAAGACGCCGAGGGCGATGTGAAGCCAGAGTATCCAGCGTTTGTCGGAAGTATTGCCGCTGACGGCCAGATAAAGTCCCACCGCGGCGGCAATCAGAAAGGAGCCGAGGGCGGGAGTCTTGCGCACCATGAACACGGCGGCGATAGACAACGCCAAGCCCAGTACAAGATGCAGCAGCACATTCGCCATGTAGAAAATGGTAGGCGAAGGGACCGCCGCGATATAAGCAGTGTTGACCAGCAGCAAAAAGAACACAAGCTGGAAACAGCGCTGGCGTTTGTCTGACGTCATGGGTGCGGTGGGGGAATCCGAATGTTATCCAAAAGCGCGGTGTCAGACAATAATACAAACCTATTACGGGGCTTGAGTCAGAAAGAAAACCGTGCGCTGACTTGAATCTCGCGGCCCGGCGTTGCGGCTTCGGTGATGCTGCCGAATTGTGGCGTATTGACGAAGCGGTTGGGCGTCCCTAGGTTGACCGTGTTCAGAGCGTTGAAGAATTCACCGCGAACCTGGAGATGCGTGGCCTCGGTCACGGCAAATTCGCGCACTACCGAAAAATCGAGCGTCTGCATGCCGGGTCCGTAAACCGTGTTGCGTCCGACATTGCCAAAAGTATATGCGGGAGGCGCGACGAAAGCGCCCGGGTTGAACCAGGTCTGCGCGTTGCGAGTGCCGGAGCCGAAGACGGGCGCGCCGGTATAGTTCGCGCGAATGGGATTCTCGCCGAGCAGCGTCCCGGCATTGGCGGTATCGCCAAAAACGGAGATGGTCAGCGGGAAGCCGCTCTGGGCTTGATAGACAGCGGAAGTTCGCCAGTTGCGCGTCACCTGGCGCGAAAAGTTCGAGATATTCAGCGGCTTGATTTCGTAGACGGCGCTGATGGAAACGCGATGGCGGACGTCGCAGGCTAATCCCTTTTCCGCGTTGAGGTTGTTATTGTTTTGTGGGATGGAGGATTCGAACATTGGGGAGCGAAAGTCAGGCGCGTTACTCAAGTTTTTAGCGAAGGTGTAATTGGCCAACAGACTGAGACCCTTGGAGTAGCGGCGCCGCACATTGACATATCCGGCGTCATACCAGCTCCGGGCTGTGTTCTCAAGATAGTTGACACTACTTACCGGAAACGAACTATTCAGTACGGCGATGCCGGCCGGGAATACGGTTCCGGGCAGGAAAGTCGCGGTGTGATAAGGACGGCGGGGCTGAATCAATCCGGGACCGGGAAGCGCGTTATTGATGAGATGGGCGCGCTGTAAGTGAAGTCCGCGAGCGCCCTGGTAGCCTACTTCCAGGGTAGTTTCTTTGCCGAGGCTTTTCTGAACGG
>JANYJA010000256.1 GCA_025358575.1 Terriglobia bacterium | reverse complement strand
GGCGCTCCGTTTCCTCCTGAATGGCCTCAAAGATTTCCGGATCTACCTGACAAAGAGGTCGCGCCATGGGATTTTGCATACGGTAACTGAATTCTATCACTGTGAACTCGGCCCTCTTTCGGCGAAAATGTTAAAGTTAGGGTAGCGTAATCAGTGAATTCTACATCTTATTTGCCGCGCGTCTCCGAACCCAAAACGGATCCAAAGTCTGCCGTTCGTCCGCAGAGTGATCCGTTTCAAAAACTTGCGTTCACGGTTATCTGGATTTACATTTTTCTCCTGCTAAGCCGGTTCACCGAATTCGTCGACACCAGCAATCATGTGCACCTGGTATTCGTAATGGGAATTGCGGCCGCGATCGCAACCGTGGTCACTGGAGGCTTGCTCCGGGCTCTCTCTAGCCCGATCGGGCTCTGGCTTTGCGCGTTTACGGCATGGCTGACATTCGAATTGCCCTTCAGCTCATGGCGCGGCGGAAGCTTCCATGGGTTGGTCGATACATGGCTCAAGTCTTTCGCCACCTATATACTTGTGGCCGGTCTTCTTTTCACGGTTTCGCAGGTTCGCGTGGCGGCTTTAAGTTGCTCGCTCGCCACGTTATTCATCGTTGCCGTGACTCTATATTCCGGCGTCGAAGCCGTCGCGGACGATCGTCTGTCTTTTGAAAGCGGCACGTTGGGCAATGCCAACGATCTTGCCGCGCAGTTAGTGTTGGGTCTCCCTTTTCTTCTCTATTTTGCGCTGGGTAAAAAGCAAAATATATTTTTCCGGGCAATCGCGCTGCTCGCGATACCGCCGCTGTTCTACGTGGTGCTCAAAACTGGATCGCGAGGCGCGCTTCTTGCGATCGGTATTTTGTGTCTGGTTTACTTCTGGAAGATGCCCGGTATCCAAAAGGCTTTTTTCGGAGTGATACTGATCATCGGTGTCGCGACCGCTCCTTTTCTGCTTCCGGACAATATAAAAGAGCGCTACAAGACGATGATCAGCCGCAATCCCTCCGCCACGCTCAGCGCCAGCGCCGCCTCCGCCATTGAATCGGAAGAAGCCAGGCGCGAGCTTCTGCTTCATAGTTTTCAATTGACCGCGGCTCACCCCATTTTCGGCGTAGGTCTGGGCCAGTTTTCCGACGCGTCCGCGCTCCTGTCCATCAGCGCGGGCAAAGCCGCCATGTGGCATCCCGCGCACAGTTTCCTGCTGCTGATTCTGGCCGAAACCGGCATTCCGGGATTATTCCTTTATGCCGGCACGCTTTGGATGTGTTTCCGTTCGCTGCTAAGGCTTCGGAAGGCTTCGAAGACAAATCCCTCGCTTGTGCACATTTATGATTTGGCATTCTCCCTGCTAATGGTGCTGCTGGGTTTTTCCGTGTGCAGTATGTTCACCACCAACGCCTACACATTTCATTTCCCGATGATCGCGGGTTTCATCGCGGCGTTTGCCAGAAGTGCCAAAGTGGAAATTGCCGCCGCCGAGCCAGCCCTGGAGACTGTCTCTGCTCCGTGGCTTCCCGCGCCGCGCAAGCCCACGGCGCTCCGGCCCCTGACTTCCGCCTGATTCCATGTGCGGCATCGCGGGCTTCTTCGCTACCAAGCCATCGGCTGATTCCGTCCCGATTCTGAACCGTATGGCGGATTCAATTCGACACCGCGGCCCAGATGATTTCGGCGTTTACTCCGACCCCTATTGCTCCCTCGGGCATCGCCGCCTCAGCATCGTCGATCTTTCCACCGGTCGTCAGCCAATGTCCAATGAGACCGGCCAAATCCGCGTCGTCTTCAATGGCGAAATTTATAATCATGCCGATCTGCGTCCGGAACTCGAAGCAGCCGGCCATCGCTATCAATCGCGCTCCGATACCGAGACCATTCTGCACGCCTACGAGCAGTTCGGTCCCGATTGCGTCACCCGCTTTCGCGGTATGTTCGCATTCGCTATTTGGGATCGGCAGGCCCGCGCGTTGTTCCTCGCGCGGGACCGCCTCGGAATCAAGCCGCTTTACTATTTTTTCGACGGCACCGTGTTTGTTTTTGCTTCAGAGATCAAAGCGTTGCTAATGCATCCGCGAATCTCGCCGCGTCTCGAAGAATCCCTGCTTCCTGAATATCTATCGTTCGGTTACATCAGCGAGGAGAGGACGCTCTTCGCCGGTATTCGCAAGCTCATGCCCGGGCACACCATGCGCATCTCCGTGGACGACTTCACGCCGCGCATCACCAGCTACTGGCAGCTCCCAGCCAATGTCGCCGGCGAATCGCGAACTGACGCCGAATGGACACAGGCCACGCGCTCCAACCTGGAAGAATCGGTCCGTCTGCGTCTTATGTCCGATGTCCCTCTGGGCGTGTTTCTATCCGGCGGGCTCGATTCCAGTGCCATCGCCGCCATCATGCAGGGCATGGTCTCCGAACCTGTTAAGACCTTCTCCGTTGGATATTCGGAAGCACAATACAGCGAGTTGTCGTACGCTCGCGCGGTCGCCAAACTGCTTGGCACCGACCACCGGGAAATCGTCGTCTCGAAGTCCGATTTTTTCGCGCGCCTCCCTTCGCTCGTGTGGCATGAAGACGAACCTATTACCTGGCCGTCCAGCGTTTCATTGCATTTTGTTTCCGAACTTGCGGCGCAGCGCGTAAAGGTCGTTCTCACCGGCGAAGGCAGCGATGAACTCTTTGGGGGCTACGGACGTTATCGCTATCAACTCTTGAACCAGCGCTGGCTCAAAATTTACCAGCTTTTGCCTAACGCCGCTCGGCGCATGATTCGCGAAAATATCGAATCTTCATCGCTGCTCTCGGGCTCGCTCCGGCGCAAGCTGAACCATACGGTCTTGGGTCGAACGGATAATATCGAGTCCCTCTACCTGGAAAATTTCTACGGCGCATTTTCCCAAAAGGAGCTCGCTGGTTTGTTTCACTTGTCCGGCGATCCCTTCGCCAGCTATCTCGCTGCTTGGAACGCCGCGCCGAGCCTGCCGCCTCTCGAACGCATGCTCTACGCCGATAAGCGCACTTACCTGATCGAACTGCTCATGAAGCAAGATCAGATGAGCATGTCGGCTTCAATTGAGAGCCGCGTTCCTTTTCTCGATCACGTGTTCGTCGAATTTGCCTCGCAGATCCCGGCGCGCTTGAAAATTTCAAAGGGCAACGCCAAGCACATCTTGAAGGAATCCGTTTCCGATTTATTGCCCGCGTCCATCATCCACCGCAAGAAAATGGGCTTTCCCACGCCGCTGCGCCAATGGCTGATGGAGCCTGATTCCGCGCCGCTTTACGATTTTCTTCAGGATTCGGATGGCCTGCTCGCCGGATACATCGAGCGCGATCGCCTCGCCGCGCTCCTCACTCGTCACCGCAGCGGCGCCGAGGACGCGACCGACCGCATTTGGAACCTGCTAAACCTGCAGCTCTGGGGCGACATCTTTCTACGCGGAAATCGGGAACGCTGGTCTGGGGGTTTGTTGACGCCGTCCCGCATGCCCGCCTCTGTATGAAAATCTTGTGGGTGAAAATCGATTTTCTTCATCCCACTAATCGAGGCGGCCAGATTCGCAGTCTTGAAACCCTGCGTCGCCTCCATCGGCGGCACGAAGTTCATTACGTCGCCTATCACGACCCCGCGCACCCTGAATCTTTGCAGCGCGCCAATGAATACTGCTCGCGTGCCTATCCGGTGCCGTATGAAATTCCGGATCGTAATACACCGCGCTTCTTTCTGCAGTTGTTACGAAATCTTGCTTCCCCGCTACCTCTAGCCGTCGGCAGATATCGCACCCATGTGATGCAACGCCAGATCGGCTCCCTCCTCGCCGAGGGGCAATTCGATGCCAGCGTGTGCGACTTTCTTTCCTCGGCGCCGAATTTTCCGACGCTCGCGAACACAGTCCTCTTTCAGCACAACATCGAGACCGTGATATGGCGGCGCCACGTCCGGCACGCCCCCACTCCGCTGCACCGCGCCTATTTCCAAATTCAAGCGAAGCGAATGTTTAACGTTGAAAAACAGGCTTGCAAAAGTGCTCGACATGTCATCGCCGTATCCTCGGGCGACGCGTCGGCCATGCGTGATTTGTTCTCGCTGGATCATGTCACCGCCGTCGCTACCGGCGTCGATATCGATTTCTTCCGTCCGCCCGCCGCCGCGCTAAAAACGTCCGACATCGTCTTTCTCGGCGCCATGGATTGGCTCGCCAACATTGATGGCGCGCGCTACTTCGCATCCGAAATTCTGCCCCGAATCCGCCTGCGCCGTCCTGGAACCAGCGTGATCTTCGCGGGTCGCGCGCCCGCTCCCGAGATTCTCACCATGGCCGCGGCCGATCCCTTGCTCCACGTCACCGGAACCGTACCCGATGTGCGTCCGTACCTTTGGCAGTCTCTCCTCTCAATCGTGCCGTTGCGCATCGGTGGTGGCACGCGTTTGAAAATTTATGAGGCTATGGCCGCCGGCATCCCAGTAGTCTCCACGTCCATCGGAGCCGAAGGACTTGACGTCACCAGCGGCCTGAACATCTGTCTGGCTGATTCCCCCGACGCTTTTGCCGACAATTGCCTGAGCCTTCTCGAAGATGCCGACCGGCGTTGCGCCATGGCTAACTCCGCGCTTGACCTAGTCACGTCACGCTTCTCTTGGGACACCGTGACTTCAGACTTCGAACGCGTTTTGTTCGCCACTCGGGCATGACTACGGTTTCTACCATCGTCTTCATTCTGGCCGCCGCGCTGGTGGCGTACACGGTTGCCGGCTACCCTATACTGCTGAGTTTCCTCGCGCGAAGGTCCAAACCCATCCAGAAAGACGAACGGCTCCGGTCCGTTTCAATTCTCATCGCCGCGTGGAATGGTGAAAAGTTTATCGCACAAAAACTCGAATCGATTTTGAACCTGAACTATCCGCGTGATCTTATGCAGGTCCTCGTGGTCTCCGACGGTTCCGAAGACCGCACAGATGAAATCGTGCGCTCATTTGAGAATCGCGGCGTCACCCTGCTCAGTGTTCCACGCCAAGGAAAACCGGCCGCGCTGAATGCCGGAATTCCGCTGTGCCACAACGAGATTCTGGTGCTCACGGATATCCGCCAACGGATTCATCCAGATGGCCTCCGCAATTTGATCGCCTGTTTTGGCGATCCATCGATTGGCGCCGTCAGCGGCGAGGTCACCATACTCAGAGGCGCCAGCCAGGAAGAAGCCGACACCCGCCTTTACTGGAAATACGAAATGTGGATCCGCCGCAACATGAGCCGGCTCGATTCCACCTTCGGGACCAACGGCCCGTTCTACGCGCTTCGCAGGGACCTCGCGGTCCATATTCCACCCGACACGCTGTGCGACGACGTATACTTGCCGCTCGCCGGATTCTTCCGTGGATATCGAATCGTTCTAGAAGAATCCGCGAAGGTTTTCGATTATCCAACTTCTCTGGATTCCGAATTTAAACGCAAAGTCCGCACCCAGGCCGGCCTCTATCAGAGTCTTCAGCTGATGCCCCAAATGCTTCGCTCGGCCAATCGAATGCGTTTTCATTTCTTCTCCGCCAAGTTTCTTCGTCTCGCGCTCCCTTTTGCATTTATTGCGATATTGATTTCAAGTTGCGGCTTGCCCGGGCCGTTTCGCGCCGCTGCCCTGGGTCTTCAGGCAATGTTCTACGGGCTTGCGTTTATCGATGCTTGGGTGTCTGAAAAAATGTTCCTGAAGCGGATCACTTCGCCATTCCGAACTTTCGTCACTTTGATGACCGCCGCGCTCCTGGCCGTCAAGGTATTTTTTATTCCACCGCGCAGCCTTTGGAAAGAGACGGTTGTTCGAAACCCGACACCGCCTCGCAGTCCCGCTCCCGACGTGACAAAATGATTGGACACTATGAGACTTCGCCGCCTGTACGCATTCTTGCCCATCGGCTTTACGCTTTTGCAGTTGACCGGTTGCGCGCCGGCTCTGCACGATGCCAAAGAAAAATACTATTTGATAGCCACCAATACGAAAATTCCGTATTGGCAGGCTTCTAAGAGCGGTTTTTTCAAGGCGGCTGCGCAACTCGGTGTGAAAGCCGAGATGGCCGGTCCGGAAAATTACGATGCTAAAGCCGAACTCGATGAATTTGAACGCGTTGCCAAACTATCTCCTTCCGGTATTCTGGTTTCCGCCGCCGACGCCAACATGTTGAAGTCTGCCATCGATTCCGCCGTGGCCGCCGGCGTCCCCGTAATCACGATGGATTCTGACGCGCCCGGCAGCAAGAGGCTTCTCTTCGTCGGCACCAATAACTACGATGCGGGAGTCCTCGGCGGACGTCTGCTCGCCAAACAACTGAACGGCCACGGGAAGGTTGTGGTCTTCACCAATGCGGGTCAGCCTAATCTAGATGAGCGCATCCACGGCTACCGCGATGCCGTAGTCGGCAAGTCGATTCAGTTCGAGATTGTGGACATCAAAGGCGATCCGCGAATGGCCTTCGACTCCGCTACCGATATCGTTACCAAGCGCAAGGGCGATGTGGATGCGTTCGTTTGCGTCGAAGCGCTCGCCGGCAGTGAAGTAGCCGAAGTGCTCGACCGCAATCACATCACGGGCAAGCCCATCATCGCAATGGATACATCCGAAAGCACATTGAGCGGCGTGCAGAAAGGGGCAATCATTGCAACCATCGCGCAAAAGCCCTACACCATGGGTTTCTACGGCCTCTCCATGCTGGACAACGTGCATCACCACATGCCTAAGAGTCTCGATGCCGATTTCGGCCACGATCCGTTCTCGGTGCTCCCCGTTTTTGTGGACACCGGAGCGACCTTGATCGATAAGAGCAACGTCGACGAATTCCTGAAAACTCAGGCCGCTAACAAGTCCGAGTAGTGGCCGGGGCGTCCGAAACCCTCTCGCTGTGTAAGTTTTAATTCAGAAGCTTTCCCTGCCGCAAGTACGCCGGGGTATCCAGATCGTCCACGTCGAAAAACACGGGCTCTGGTTCGGGTTCGGAAGAATGCACAATCATGGGCTCAGGTTCGGGCACCGTCTCCGCCACCTTGGGCTGCGTTTCGCTCATGAACTGCGTGGGGCGCGGCGCTTCCGCGAAAACGTGGACTGGTGTTTCCACCACAAAGCCCGTCGCGATAACGGTCACCTTCACCGCATCGCCCATGCTTTCATTCGTGCAAACGCCGAAGTTAATTTGCACATCGTCGCAATCGGCTGCATCGCGAATAATGGAGCAAGCCTCGTTCACTTCGTGTAACCCAAGCGAACTCGATCCCGTGATATTAATCAGCACGCGCCGGGATCCCGCAATCTTAGTGTCTTCGAGCAGCGGGCTATTGATCGCCATGCGCGCGGCGTCGGCTGCGGCATTCTCGCCGCGCGCGGTCGCGGTGCTCATCATGGCGTGGCCCATGCCGACCATGGTGGCCCGAATATCGGAGAAATCGAGATTGATCATCCCGGGCGTCAGGATGATGTCGCCGATGCCCTGCACTGCCTGTCGCAAAACGTCGTCGGCCATGCTGAAAGAGTTGGCGACGCTTGTGCCGCGCGGCGCGATGGCAAGCAGACGATCGTTGGGAATCGTGATCAAAGTATCGACGCAGCCAGCCAGATCGCGCAGACTCAGCTCGGCTTGGCGCATTCGCTTGGCGCCCTCGAATTTGAACGGCTTGGTGACCACCGCGATGGTCAGCGCATCCAGTTCTTTGGCGAGCGAAGCCACCACCGGCGCAGCACCCGCGCCAGTGCCGCCGCCGAGTCCCGCTGTAACAAAAACCATGTCCGCGCCTTGCAGCAATTCGAGGATTCGCTCGGTATCTTCCAGTGCCGCGCGACGGCCGATCGCCGGATCGGAACCCGCGCCGAGGCCGCCGGTTATTTTCGCGCCAATCTGAATCTTGCTTGCGATGGGTGAACTCGCCAGCGCCTGGATATCCGTGTTCATTACGTGGAACTCCACGCCTTCAAGGCCTTCCTGCAACATGCGAGCCACGGCGTTCGATCCGCCGCCGCCAACGCCAATTACCTTGATACGGGCGCCTAAACGGGCGTCTTCCTGCAGCTCATACTTGTGATCGATCAGTGACATGGTCTCTCTCTCCCCGGTGTTACCGCAAAATTCTTCCTAGCAAACCGATCGACTGACGCTCCAGGTCGACCTGCGTTCGCAGCCTCGCCGAATACATTGCCAAGCCCGCGCAGACGGTCCATGACGGATCGTTAAGTTCTTCCGGCCAGTCTTTAATTCCAACTGGCAGCCCGATGCGCGCCTGGCAATCGAGCACGCGTTCAGCGACATCGCACATTCCATAAAGCCGCGCGCCGGCGCCAGTGAGCACAAGACCGCTGGTCAAGGAACGCTCCATGCCAACCCGGGAAAGCTCATGCGCCACCATGCGGAACAACTCTTCAGCGCGAATCTCGATGGTCTCGTTGATCCTCCGCCGCGAAGCCTCGCGCGTCTCACATCGCTCATTGGCCGGAAGTTCAATGAAGCTGTTGGATGACGTGTGTGCCGCTATGGCGCTGCCGTAGATCTCTTTCACCATCACGGCGTCCTCGTAACTGATGCGCAAGAAATGCGCCAAATCGCGCGTGAAGTGGTCGCCGCAGATGGGCAGGCTTGTGGCAAGTTGGAGGGCGTCATCGTAGTACACGACCAGTTCCGTGGACTGCGCCCCAATATCGACGACGGCTAAACCTTCTCGACGATCTTCTGGAAGCACCGAGGCATAACCCGCGGCGAGGGCTTCAAAGACGGATTCGTCGACGCCGAGATGCGCCTGATTTACCGCGCCGACCAGACTAGTGTGCTCTTGCGTCGAGACTGTAATCAAATGCGCATTGGCTTCCACGCAGGAGGCCAGCATCTTGCGCGGGTCTCTGTGGCCCGGATGATCGTCCACCACAAAGTCTTGCGGGAAGAGCTGCAGGATCATGCGGTCCTCCTGCAACGCGGGGCGCGACGCCCGGTCCAAACAGCGATTTACATCGCGCTGCTCAATTTCGCGCGGACGCCCCAGATCAATCCGGCTGCGTGTATTCGCGCCACGCACGGTAAGGCCGCCGCAACCGACAGTAACGGTCTCGACCAGATGCCGCGCCATGCCTTCCGCGTGTTGAACGGATTGCAGAATGCAGCCGGTCAAGGCCTGATGATCGACAATTCGGCTCTTCGCCCATCCCGACGAAGGCACATCGCCATACCCGAGGAATCGCAAACGCAAGTCTTCGAGCGTAAGAATAACGCAACGCGTATGAGTGCTTCCCGCATCCAAACCGGCAGCGAGAAATGGTTTCTGATTCATGGGCCCCTACTTAGCAATAATCCGGTTATCCATACGTAAATCGAACACAGAAACGTCCCCCGAACTTTTGCGAATCTCGGGATAGTTCGTAACAAAATTTTGATAACGCTGGGAGAAATTCTGGTCGCCCATCCATAATTCCAGCGTGCGGCCTTCTAGTTGGGTGATCAGGCGGACATCTTCGATACTGGCGACGTTAATTTCGGAAACCGCGCTAGCCGCGGAAGGTCCGATTTCAATTAAGGCGCGAAGCATGGCGTGCACGCGATCACGACGATCGGCCTCGCTCTGTTCTTCGGTGACGCCACTGACCACCGGAAAATGAAATCGCGTTTTCGAAGGGGGCGCGAGCAGAACGCCATCCGCGTCAACCAACGCGAAACGGGACTGGCCGCTGATTCCAATCGGGAGGTTGACAAACGCGACGGGTGTGCGCTCACGGATCTCGGCAATCACGCGGTTCGGCCAAATGCGCGAAAGCGTTGCGTCTTCGACCCAGTCGATCGCAAGCAAACGGCGCCGGCGCTCGGCGAGCGGAAGGTGAAAAATGCTGTTGCCGAAATCGGGAGCGAAGGCTTGCTGAATGCGGCTGCGGCTCGCGTAAACCGCGCCACGCACTGACAGACCCGAGCTTGGGTTCTCCAGCGACGCGCCATACTCAGGCGCCGATAGCCGGAAACGGCGGTCGGTCATCGCGAAATGACGCACCTGGTTTAGCGCGACGGCCGCCGAGAGGCACACTGCGCACCACGTTGCCAGGCGCAGCCACAACCTCCGCCGGATTATTTCGACCTTGGGTTCGCGGGGCATGGTTATCGCCTTTGGCGCAGGCCTTCCAAAATATGCTCACCCGCCTGAGAGACGCTGCCCGCTCCAAGCGTAATCACCATGTCGCCCGGTTCCGCCGCGCCAAGAATCACCTCGACTCCTTTCGCCGATGTGCCGACAAACTCCACCGAACGATGTCCAAACCGCCGAATGCGCTCGACCAGTGCTTCCGACGTGACGCCTTCAATGGGCTGCTCCGACGCCCCATAGATGTCCATCACGAAAAGCTGGTCGGCCTGATGAAATGCGCCCGCAAACTCATCCATCAACTGCTGCGTCCGCGTGAAGCGATGCGGCTGGAACAAAACGATCACGCGCGAATTGGAACAGGTGCGGGCCGCCGCCAGAGTTGCGCGAATTTCGGTGGGATGGTGGCCATAGTCGTCCACCACGGATACTCCGGCTTCCGTCCCGCGCAATTGAAATCGCCGGTCCACGCCGCTGAACAGCGCCACACCTTCGCGAATCGCATCGGGCTGGACGCCGAGCTCATGCGCCACCGCGATGGCTGCCGTGGCGTTGAGGACATTGTGTTCGCCCGGTATCCGCAGATCGAATTCACCGAAATCGATCTCGCGCGTTCGAACGTGAAAATGGGTCCTGTAGGGACCGCATTTCACATCGCTGGCTTGAAAATCCGCCTGCGCGCTGCGTCCATAGGTAATGGTCCGCCGCGTCACGCCGGGAAGAATGCTTTGCACGTTTTCGTCGTCGATGCAGACAATCGCCGCGCCATAAAATGGCACCTTATTCACAAACTGGATGAAGGAATTCCGGATATCGTCGAGCGACGAGTAGGTATCCAGATGCTCGCGGTCGATGTTGGTGACAATCGCCAGAATCGGCGCGAGCTTCAAGAAAGACCGGTCGCTTTCGTCGGACTCGACGACCAGTAAATCGCTATGTCCAACGCGCGCGTTAGTGCCCCCCATCGCCGCGACTTTACCGCCCACAACCACAGTTGGATCGAGCCCCGCGTGATTCAGGACCGTTGCGGTTATCGAAGTAGTGGTAGTCTTGCCGTGGCTGCCCGCGATAGCGATTCCAAATTTCAGGCGCATTAACTCGGCGAGCAATTCGCCGCGCGGAATCACAGGAATCTGTAAACGGCGTGCTTCCTGCACTTCGGGATTTTGCTCGTCCACCGCGGAGCTCACCACCAGAGCTTTTGCGCCCTCCACGTTCGCGGCATCGTGACCTTCGTAAATCTTCGCGCCCAACGCGGCAAGGTGGTCCGTTGTTGGCGACAGTTTCAGATCGGAACCCGAGATGGTATAACCCAGGTTCAATAGCACCTCGGCGATACCGCTCATCCCGATGCCGCCAATCCCCGCGAAATGTAAGTGCTGTTTGCGAAAAAACATTTCCTTAGTGTATTGTTTCGGCTGGTGCGACTGGTGTCAATGGCGTATTACCAAATCCTTCGCGATTCCCGCTAATATTTCGGCTGCGCGATGCGCCGCGCCCGGATGAGCGAGCTTGGCTGCGGCTGCACTCATCCGGCCAAGTGCCGAACGGTCGGACATTAGCTCTTTCACGACCGCGACAAACTTATCTCCGGTCCAGTCGCGGTCAAGGGACAGCCGCGCGGCACCCGCCCGCTCGAAGGCTTCCGCATTCTTAAGCTGGTGATCGTCGGCGGCGAATGGGAATGGGATCAGCACGGACGGTTTCGCAGCCGCGGCCAGCTCCGCAACCGCTCCCGCTCCCGAGCGGCACACAATCAGATCCGCCTGAGCGAATGCCGCCGGCATGTCTTCGATAAACGGACGGATCTCGCCCGAGATACCGCTCGCGGTAAATTCACTTTCGAGCGCCGCAAAAGCGGCCGTCCCAGTCTGGTGAATCAGGCGCACCGGCAAATTGGCCGCGCGAAATAGGGCCCAGCTCTTCACCGCGGCTTGGTTCAACGTTCGCGCTCCTTGGCTCCCGCCAGTAATTAAAATCGTAAACTGGTCATCTCCACTTTTCACTGGCAGGTTGAAAAACTCCGCGCGCACCGGCAACCCAGTCACATCCGTGCGTCCCGCTGGAAAAAATCGGCTGGTCTCGGGAAAACTGATGAGGGCGCGCGACACAAAACGCGCGATCCGACGGTTCGTTATCCCGGGGATCGCATTCGGCTCCATCACCACAACCGGAATTTTTCGCCACAACGCCGCTAAAACAGTCGGCCCGGCCACATATCCGCCCATGCTGAATACCGCCGCCGGAGGGTTGCTCGCGAAGGCGCGCGCCTTTGCCCGTGTGCTCCCAGCGAGCTGCCGAATACTGATTAAGCGCTGCGCGGTGCTTACGTTTTTTAAACCGCCGATCTGTATGATTTCCAATTCAAATCCTGCCTGAGGCACCAGTCGAGCTTCTACTCCTCGCTCCGTCCCGACGAATTTTGCTTCGTACCCCATTGCGCGCAATTCTCTCGCCACGGCCAGTGCCGGGATCACATGTCCTCCGGTGCCCCCGCCCGCCATGACGAAAAACAACTTATCCGGCATGCTCGGAAACGTTGAGCAGCAAACCCAGCGAAGTGAGCGTGCTCAGCAGCGAACTCCCGCCAAAACTGATCATCGGCAGCGGAATTCCTTTCGTCGGCATCATGCCAAGTACCACGCTCATATTCATAAAGCCTTGAACCACCAGCACCGTGGTGACACCGAGCGCGAGATAGCGCCCGAAATCATCGGGGATCAAGATGGTAGCGCGGATGCCACGCCACAAAATCACGCCAAAGGCCAGCAGTACTCCGACCGATCCAAGCAGCCCAAATTCTTCGCTGACCACTGCGTAAATAAAATCGGTGTGCGCTTCGGGAAGATACAAAAGCTTCTGGCGCCCCTGCATAAGACCCTGACCAGTCACACCGCCGGCGCCCACTGCGATCTTCGATTGATCGCCTTGGTAACTTGTGTCCTTCGTGACCAGGGATTTTTTCAGGTACTCCTTCACGCGTCCTTGCGGATCGAAGTGCTGAACGATTGTAAATTGTGGGTCAAGATACCCGACGACGCGCGCCAACCTGTATGGCTTCGACGCTACCGCGTAAACCACCCCGAGCATTGCGATTACCAGCGCAATCAAACAATAGCGCCATTCGAGGCCAGCCACGAAGAAGACTGTTGCGGCGGTCGCCATCAGAACAACCGCCGTTCCAAGGTCCGCAACAACCACGCCAACGGTGACTAAACCCACCGCCATGGCCGCGGGAATTAGCGTGTGTTTGTTATTAATTGCGCGCGAACGCAGAGCTAGGAAGTAGGCCAGGAATACGACCAGCGCGGGCTTGGCGAGTTCCGAGGGCTGCACGCCGACGAACCCCAGCCGGATCCACCGGTGCTGCTGGCCATCGATCAGATACACGGCCAAGAGCGAAATCAGCACTAGACCGATCGCCGCAAAAGCGAAACCTGGGTGCTGTAGCGTGCGGTAGTGTGTGCGCTTAATCAGCATCATGATCGAAACCGCCGTCACCACCCAGAAAACTTGACGGAAGACGAAATAGTAGCTGGACCCAAACTTCAATTCAGCCATGACCGAGGAGGCGCTGTAAATCATCAGCCCGCCGAAAAAGACCATCGCGATGATGGTGGTAAACAATATCCAGTCAGTTCTGAGTCGCAGGGCCATTGGTAAATTCCTTAAGTCCGCGCACGAGCTCCTTGAACGTCTGGCCGCGGTGTTCATAACTCTTAAATTGATCGAAACTAGCGCACGCCGGCGCCAGCAGCACGGTGTCGCCCGGTTGTGATTGCTCGTGGGCCGTCTTGACCGCGTTTTCCAGCGTGCCGGCGGCAACTAGAGGCACCGCCCTGTTCAAATGATTCGTGATAATGCTCGCGGCCGAGCCAATCAGCAGCGCCGCTTTGGATTTCTTTGCGAGAGGCTCGCGCAAGACAGTATAGTCGCTGCCTTTGTCTTTGCCGCCGAGAATCACCCAGAGCCCACTTTCAAATGAATTGAGGGCCTTCAAAGTCGCGTCCACGCTGGTTGCTTTGGAATCGTTGTAATAATCCACGCCGTTCACTTTGCGTACGAACTCGAGCCGATGTTCCACGGCTTGAAAAGTGTGCACAGCCGCCGCAATCCCGGCTATTGGAACTCCGGCAACGTGCGCCGCCGCCGCCGCCGCCATCACGTTCTCTAAATTGTGCCTGCCACGAATTGGAACGTCGGCCACATCGATTAACTTGTCACCGCCCATCCATACCGCATCGTTCTCAACGTAGAATCCTGGGCCGCCAACGGCTACGCTGCTGAACCAGATCTTTCGCGCCTCGCTCAACTCGCCGAACGCGACGCAGTTTGGGTCTTCGGCATTCAAGACCGCGGTATCGCCCGCCTGCTGCAAACGGAATAAATTCCCTTTCGCGTTTACGTAATTCTCAAAAGTATGATGCCGGTCCAGATGATTCTGGGTAACATTCAAGCCCACGGCGACGTGCGCTCGAAAGGTCCGAATCGTCTCCAATTGAAAACTGGAAAGCTCCAGAACATTCCATTGATTGGGCCGGGAGGTCGCAACCATAGCGGAAACGGCGGTCCCGATATTTCCGCCCACTTGCGCTGGCACGCCCGCCGATTTCAGAATGTGCCCGATCAAGGCAGTTGTGGTTGTCTTACCGTTAGATCCCGTAATGCCGATTGTCCGCCCCTCAAGATAAAGCGCGGCCAACTCCACTTCGCCGATTACACTTGCGCCGAGCACCCGCGGCTCATCGAGTTCCGGCTTGTCAAACGGAACCCCAGGAGAGAGCACGATCCGATGAAAGCTGCCCCACGGCACGCTGGCTTCGGGTTCGAACCGAACTGCCAATTTTGAAAGTACAGCAGCCGCGGCAGGAAGATCTTCAATTGGCTTGCCGTCCGTTGCCCACACTTCAGCGCCATCCTTTACCAGGAGTTCTACGCTGGCCAGACCCGATTTCTCCATCCCCACCACCAGTGTTTTCATCGAAGTTTCAAAGTGGTGAGCGCGAAGAGCGCCATCACGAGTCCCACGATCCAGAAGCGAACGATAATCTTCGATTCCGACCAGCCCAACGCCTCGAAGTGATGGTGCAAGGGCGCCATTTTGAAGATGCGTTTTTTACGCATTTTGTAGCTTCCGACCTGCAAGATAACGGACAAGCCTTCCAGCACGAACACGCCGCCGATGAACAGCAAGAGCACTTCCTGCTTGATGAGAACGGCCACCACGCCCATGGCGCCGCCAAGCGAGAGCGACCCCACGTCGCCCATAAAGATGTCCGCCGGGTGCGCATTCCACCAGAGAAAGCCGATGCACGCGCCCGTCATCGATCCGCAAAAAATGGTCAATTCCGCGGTGCGTGGATTCCGCGCCAGTTGCAGATACGCGGCGAACTCGCGATGGCCGCCAGCGTAGGTCAGCACGGTCAATGCGCCCGCGGCAATGACCATAAGCCCGATCGCGAGGCCGTCCAAGCCGTCGGTGAGATTCACTGTGTTTGACGATCCCACCACCACCATCAGCACGAACAGAAAAAAGAATACGAACGCGAATGGATACGTGAACGGATTATCCAGCAGCGAATGAATCAGAAGATCGGGCTGAAAAGCCTTCACGAACGGAATGTTGAGGTTCGTCGAATAGTTGTTATAGGCCGCCATGCCGACGAGCCCAGCGGTGAACAGGGCGGCTACCAAGCTCTGTAAACCGAATTTCTGACGCGCGGTCAACCCCAAATTTTGCTTCTTGCGAATTTTGGCGTAGTCGTCGATGAAGCCTATCGCCGCAAAACTGAGCAGCCCTAGAATTGCAATCCAGACGTAGATGTAGCGCAGGTCTGCCCACAAAAGAGTTGGAACGATGATCGAGATCACGATCAGCACTCCGCCCATGGTCGGCGTGCCTGCCTTCTTCTGATGCGATTTCGGACCCTCTTCACGAATCTGCTGCCCGATTTGAAATTCGCGCAGTTTAGAGATCAGCCACGGCCCAAGCGCGACGCAGAGAAACATTGCCGTGATGCCGGCGAACGCACAGCGGAACGTGACAAACCGGAACACCCGGAACGGGCTCACCATCGGAAACAGCCGCTCGTAAAGCAGGTAATAAAGCATCAGCTCGGACCCTCGCTCAACCGGCGAAGCGCGCGCTCCACCTGAACGCCGCGCGACCCTTTAAACAAGATCGCATCCCCGGGCTTTGCCAATTCGCGCGCCAGATCGCCCGCGGGCTCGGAATCCTCGAAAAAGTACGCGGCGCTGCCCGACAATCCCGCTTTCACAGCCTCGTCGACCATGTAGCGTGCGGCGCCGCGTATTCCAATAAGGACATCCAATCCCCGCTCCGCGACATAACGCCCGACTTCGCGGTGCAAGGCCTCAGCCGAAGGGCCAAGTTCGCGCATCTCCCCCAGCACGGCGATGCGGCGCGCGGCGGGTGTAGCCCGCAGAACGTCCAGCATCGACTTTGCCGCTTCCGGGTTGGAGTTGTAGCTATCGTCTAAAATCGTAATGCCGTTGATATCGGAGCGCGCCCCGCGCATCTTGCCCAGCGCCAGCGTGCCAATCGCATCGCGCAAGCGAGCCGTCTCGATCCCGAATACGCGGGCCGTCGCAATGCCCGCAAGAACGTTCGAAAGTCCGTGTCTTCCGGTAAGCGGCGTTTCAAGCGCAACGCCTTCGCACGTGAAGCGAGTGCCATTCGAATCCATCTCAATATCTTCCGCGCGCACGTCCGCGATTTCGCCAATTCCGAAAGTGACCACCGGACCACGGTGCTTTTCGCGAAAAGCCAGCACGCGCGCATCGTCCGCATTCAGCACGGCTGTGCCGCCATCCGCAAGCCCGTCGATCAATTCGCGTTTCGCGGCGGCAATCCCAGCGATGCATCCGAAATTCTCGACATGCGCGTAGCCCACGTTGGTTACAACACCAACTTGAGGTTCGGCGATGCGCGCTAGTTCGCGAATTTCGCCCGCGTGGTTCATCCCCATTTCGAGCACCGCGACTTCGCAGTCGTCGGGCAGCCGCAAAATCGAAAGCGGCACTCCCACGTGATTGTTGAAATTTCCGATTGTCTTTCCGACGGCAAGATCGGAACTAAGTAAATGTGCGATCACGTCCTTGGTTGTCGTTTTTCCGGCACTACCCGTCACTCCCACCACGGTCCCGCCCCATTGCTTACGCGCCCGCATTGAGATTCTTTGAAGCTCGGCGAGCGTGTCGGGAACCACGTGCAGTGCCCCCCTCCCGGGCATCGCGTGATCGGCCACCACGCCCACCGCGCCTTTCTCCCACGCGAGACTCGCGAAGTCGTGGCCATCGTGGACCGGGCCGCGCAGAGCGAAATAGAGGTCGCGCGGCTGCAGCGTCCGGGTGTCGATACTCCACCCCTCCACCATGCCGAAGCCTTCCGCCGTCAAATCCACCCGCATGTCAGGTTCTGTCGTAGCCAAATCCGCGAAGCACTTCGCGCGCTACCGCGCGATCGTCGAAATCGATTGTCTTGTTTTTCAATACCTGGTAGGTTTCGTGCCCCTTGCCCGCGAGAATCACGAAATCGCCTGGCAGTGCCGCCTCTATCGCGCGGCGAATGGCCAACGCTCGATCGGGTTCCACCACCAGCGGTGTATCGGTTCGGCGCAAGCCCACCATCGCGTCATTCATGATTTGCAGAGGATCCTCCGATCGCGGATTGTCGCTGGTCAGGATTACCAGATCGCTCAACTCACCCGCTACCTCGCCCATCACTGGACGCTTGCTGCGATCGCGATCGCCGCCGCATCCGAATAAAGTAATCACACGCTTCGGTTGCAGCGCCCTTGCCACGGATATGGCATTGCGCAGCGCGTCGTCGGTATGCGAGTAATCCACCACCACCGTGAACGGCTGACCCTGGTCGACTCGTTCGAAGCGCCCTGGAATTCCGGCACACTGCGTCACACCGCTCGCGATTGTCTCGAAAGGCAATTGAAAGCTCAATCCCGTCGCCACCGCGGCCAGAATGTTGTACACATTGAACCGGCCGATCAGGGGTGACTCAATCGCGAAACGCAATTTACCGTAGGCAATTTCGAACTTCAGCCCCTGAAAGGTTGAAGTGATCCGTTGCGCGCGAACCGCCGCTTCGGCCCCAGTGCCGTACGTAAGAACGTGCGTGTGTGAAGGCGGATTCAAGCGCGCGCCATATTCATCGTCACGATTGATCGCCGCAAATTTTGGAGGAGGCCCGCCCGATCCCACAAATAACAGTCGCTTGGCTTCAAAATATCGCTCCATCGTCCCGTGAAAATCCAGATGGTCGCGCGTCAGATTCGTAAAGACCGCGGTGTGAAAATGCAAACCGTAAATTCGCCCCAATTCCAGCGCGTGCGACGACACTTCCATGGTCGCGTGCGTCCCCCCAACTCCTTCGAGGCGATGCAGCAGCCGCAGGGTATCCAGCGACTCTGGCGTCGTGTTGACGGCCGGAATAACCTCGCTGCCCAGATGATACTCGATGGTCCCAACCAGCGCCGTCGTGTGCCCCGCTGCTCGAAGAATGGAATCGATCAAGTATGAAGTCGTCGTTTTTCCGTTGGTGCCGGTGATCCCCGTGAGCGCAATTCGCTCATCCGGCTGGCGGTAGAAATTCCGCGCCGCGATCGAAAGCGCATGACGCCCATGCTCCACTTGGATCCACGGCACCAAAAGATTTTCGGGCGCTTCCGACTCGCTAAACACCGCCAATGCGCCGCGTTCAGCCGCGTTCATGGCGAATTGCCGGCCATCCGCTTTGCTTCCGGGAAACGCGAAGAACAGAAATCCCTTCTCGATTTTGCGAGAGTCGTAATCAAGGCCCGACACAGCGCGTTGAGCAAGTTCCGGCGGAAGCGTCGTGCGAACCCGAACACCGGCCAACACTTCCTCCACGTTCATCTGGCGAATTGCACCCTTATCGCTTCACCCGGCTGAAGAATCGATCCTGGTGGCGGGACCTGCTGGCGCGCCACGCCGCTGCCGGCCACCATTATGCGCAAACCTAGTTCAGTGGCTTCTTCCATAACCGCGCGCATAGTCTTGCCCCGGAAATTTGGAGCTTGTGACCCTTCCGGCTTCTTCGGGATAATCACTTGCGCCACGGGGATGGTGACTGCGGCGGCGGTGGCCATCGAGGGAACTGTGTCCTCTTCTTCCAGAATATTCGGCTGAGGCGAACTCTCGTCACCCATCACGGCATCGGCCGCATTGTCCGCATCGGCCCGGGTTGCGGCTTTCGCCAACAGCATCTTCTGATCGTCACTCTTCGGATCGATGGTTTCCGGCAGGTCCTTGGGCACGTCCATCACGCGCAGCGCCTCTGCCATCACAGCGCTAAAAGCCGGACCCGCGACGGGAGCTCCGAATCCCTTGGATCCGTTTACCGTGACCACCACCACAATCGACGGATTGTTAACGGGCGCGAATCCCATAAACGAAGCGTTGTAGAGGTGGGTGTAGTGATGCGAAGCGACATCGTAAATCTGGGCCGAGCCAGTCTTGCCGCCGAAACTGTATCCGCTGATTCGCGGCAGGTGAAAACCCGTCCCGAAAGGCTTGATCACCACGCCTTCCATCATCTGACGCATGGTGATCGCTGTCTCCGGGCGAATCACGCGCACTGGCTGTTCGTATTGCTGCGCTATGTCGCCGTCTTTAAGGACGAGCCTAGGCTTGACCAGCAGCCCGCCATTGGCAATGACGGAACAGGCGCGGGCGAGCTGCAACGTAGTGGTACTGATCTCCTGCCCCATCGCGACGGAAGCGATGGATGTCTTGGTCCACCGTTCCAGTTTGCGAACGCGACCCGACGCTTCGGCCGGCAGAGGCACGCCGCTCTTCGATCCGAAGCCAAACCGATGCACGTAATCGAGCAGATTCTTCTCGCCTACTTTGAGTCCGATTTGAATTGCGCCAATGTTGCTCGAGTGAGCGAGAACGTCAGCCATCGATATGGACCCGTATCCGTGCTTGGCTTCGTGCACCACGCGTCCAAAAAAATTCATCGCCCCGCTGCCGCAGTTGATAATGGTATCCGGCCGGATGTTCGTGGTCTCGAGCGCGGCAGACAGCGTGACCACTTTGAAGACGGACCCAGGCTCGAAGGGAACCGACGCTCCCAAATTCAATCGCGCTCCCGGCGGTTCGTTTTTGGATGGCGGAAGATTCGGGTCATAGGTTGGATAATTCGCCATCGCATACACCTCGCCACTGTTCGGATTCATGGCCACGATGCTCCCGGTACTCGCATGGTTCGATTCCACCGCGAGCCGCAAGTACTTTTCAGCTGTAAATTGAATAGCCTCGTCGATTGTCAGAGTGATGGATTTGCCGGCCTGCGCCGCCAGCGAGATCTGCGAATCGAGGCCGCGCCGGTGAACGTCGGTAAGCAGGCGCTCCGTGCCAGCATGACCGCGAAGTTCGCTATCCAGGGCTTTCTCGATTCCCGCCGCGCCTCTCTCCTCGTCCTCTTCCACATAGAGCATGCCGAGGACATGCGAGGCCACGGGACCCGCGGGATACGTCCGGCTGCTCTCCGGATGAAAATCGATCCAGTCGAGGTGGAGGCTTTTCAGCCTCTCCGATTCAGCGGGCCTGATCTTCCGCTTGACCCACAAGAAACCTTTCTTCAATTCGACGGCGTTCTGGAGGCGTCCAGCTAGTTCTTCGCGATCGATGTTCAATATAGAGGCAAGGACTTCGGAAGCGATAGAGAGATTCGGCACGCGCCGCGGGTTCACTGAAACTGAGTCCACTGGCAGGCTCATGGCGAGCGGCTGGCCGTTACGGTCGTAAATATTCCCGCGAGCGGCGGGAAGTTCGACCTTCATTTCCTGCTGCTGCCTGGCCATGGCCAGATATTTTTTGTGGTGAATGAGCTGAAGGGAGATCAGCTTAAGAAAGATTGCCACGCCCCAAAGGACAATGGCGCCCACCAGCCAGGTGAGGCGCTTGACGGCCCGCAGACGCGCCCCGGCATCCACTTGCGTTACTCCCTGGGAGACTTCACGTTAAAAGCTAACGCGCTGTCGGTGGTTGAATCGAGATGAATCACCTGGCCCGCCGCGGCACCGGACAGGTTGTGCTGCTTCGCCAGCGCGTCCAGCCGCGCCGGACTCAACAGTGCGGCTTCTTCGACTTCGAGTTTTTTGCGCTCGTCCAGAAGAGCTTGCCGCTCCTGCTTCAGCGTTTCCACTTTGTATCCCGCCAAGCGGGCTCCCACGCTCGGCACCGCCACGCTTCCCACCAACACGGCGAGCAAACAGGCCGCGCCAATTGCGGACCAGCACTGTGTTTTCGCCTGGGGATCGGCCTGGCGGATAATGCGTGAGTTGTCGATGCGCTTGGAATAGAAATATACGTCGTCGTTAGGCAGCGCGCGCAGTTGGTAGTGGTTCATCTGCTCCCGTGACGTGGTCTGTTCGCCCGCCGCGATCCAGTCCGTTCTGCGAAAAAATGTTGCCAGTGTCGCCATGCTCTTTATGCCCCCGCAATTCCCTGCTTACTCCACCATCTCCAAAGCCCGTAACTTTGCGCTGCGCGACGGGGGATTGCCCCGCGTCTCTTCCTCGGACGGCTCAAGCGGCCGCTTGGTCAGAATCCTGGCGCGTCCAAAGTGGGCCAGCTCCCGAAATTTTTCCTTCACCTTGCGATCTTCGAGCGACATGAACGAGATGATCACCACCCGCCCGCCCGGCTTCACAAGTTCCGGAGCTGCTTCGAGCAGAGCGTCCAGCTCCTGCTGCTCCTGGTTCACAACTAATCGCAGCGCCATGAAAGTTTGAGTCGCGGGGTGCAGCCGACCCGTTCGGTGCACGGCCCGCTCCACTACACCGGCCAGGTGTAATGTGCTCCGAATGGGCCGTGCTCGAACGATTGCTCTGGCTATCTTCCGCGCTCTCCTTTCTTCGCCAAGCTGGTAGATCCAGTCGGCGAGCGCCGTTTCGGCACTCCGGTTGACCAACTCCTCCGCGGTTACGCCCTGGCTTTGATCCATGCGCATGTCCAGCGGTCCATCGGTCATAAATGAAAATCCCCTGGGGCCGCCGGTCAATTGAAACCGGCTCACACCCAGATCGGCGAGCAGTCCGTCGACTTTTTGAAAGCCGCAATTCTCCACTGCCTCCGCAATCCGTGAAAAACTCGTGTGATAGAACTGAACCCGCGCCGCGAATTCCTTGGTGTTCTGGCGCGCCAGGTCCAGCGATTCCGCATCGCGATCGAAACTCAACACCTTGCCGTTGGTCAAACGCCGGGCGATTTCGCCAGTGTGCCCCCCCAGCCCCGCCGTTGCATCCACGTACACGCCCTCGGGTTGAATCGCCAGATACTCCAGCGCTTCGGCGCGCATAACCGGGAAGTGAGTTGACATACAGCCTCATTTCAAACCCGCCCGCTCCAGCACATCCACGTTCTCGGATGCCGCCCGCGAAGCGCGTTGACGGCGTTCCTGATACAACCCCTCGGTCAGAATCTGAACCCTGCCGCGATACGAAAACAGGTGGAGCGTCTGATCTTCCAGCCCCAACTCGCGGCGCAATTCCGAGTTGAAGAGCACCCGCCCCTGGGCGTCCATCTCCACATCGGCTCCTAAATCGTTGGCGTTGAAGGCTACATCGTGGACAGCTTGCGGGTTATCTCGATAACTTTCAAAGAACTTTTCGTTCTCCCGCCACACGCCAATCGGGTATATTTGAGCTATGCGACGGTCCAAACTGGTCACAAACAGCTTCTTTTCCGGCAGCCCGGCGAGAAACTGCTGGAACTGCGCAGGCAACTTAAGGCGGCCTTTTTCATCCAAGCGGCCGGGATACATTCCGCGAGGAAGTTCGACCGGGATGACCTGCACAGGCTCGTTTTGCACTTTTTAACCACTTTTGGGCCACTTTCAACCCACAACAGATTGTGGCATGAGAAATAGATTAGTTGCAACTATTTTTTTGCGGAACTGGGTGTGTTCTTAAAGAGATAGGGGAATACAACCCAAGCTAGAGGAGATAGATGCGCCACAATAGGTTGGATTTAAGGCGAATCTAAGGCGAAACTAGTAATTCCGGGTAATTATCCCTTCATCACACGTAGCTTATAAGCGCCGGATGCAAAATAGACCAGTAAGCGCCGCGTGAGCGGCGTTGCTGGCGGAGCAAAACTAGACCGCCACGAGACTGGTTCCATCGAACATTTCCATAGCGTTGTGTTTTGTGGAACACCTAAGAGGTGTACAC
>JANYJA010000218.1 GCA_025358575.1 Terriglobia bacterium | reverse complement strand
TGATAAGGGCGCCTCGAACACCAACAATTGGACCATTGCCGTCACGGGCGCCAACGATTCGCCGACGTTGACAACGACGACTGGCGCGCCGATCGCGGATACGGCCGCTAACGACACATTTCCGAATGTTACCGGAAACCTTAACGGAGCAGATGTTGACGGTGGGGCAGTTCTAACGGGTGTAGTCGGCGTGGCATCGGGAAAGGTCGGGGAAGATGCTTGCTCGCGTTCCAGCAGGCGTCACAACTGGTCTTGCAAGGAAACGGATCCTTTCCGCAAAAAGGAGATTCACAACAATCCTTCCGCGGAAAGGAATCCGTATGGTCGTCCAAATTACTCGACGGACCTTGGTTCTGGCAAGTGAGATCGCGGCGCCCGGCGTGCCGTTCGATCCATGCCAACAATTCCAAGAACGCGTCGAAGAATGCCGTGAGAAGTTTCACCAAAGGCCGGTGACGCCGCAAAGCATGTTTGCCTTCGAGCACGAACTCAAAGCCGTGGCTGATGACGTTTGTCGGCAGGTTCTCGAACAGGAACTCAATCGTTTGGAGCCGGACGACAAGAAGGAAATGCTGAACAAGGTTCGCTACCGGAAAGACATCTACCGTATCAACAAGAAGACCACGGCCCGAATTGCGACGCGTTTCGGCGCCATCGTGTTGCGGTCGTTTTATTACTTGAACGCGGACGACGGCGAACCGGGTTTGCATCCGTTGCATGTGCGCTTGGGGCTTGGCGCCGGTTCGGCGACGCCCGCGCTCGCGGAGCGGTTGGCGCGGATGTCGGTGGATCACACGCAAGCAGACGTGCGCGGCTGGCTGTTGCGCGAGCACGGGTTGAAATGGTCGAACGAGCGTTTGCGTCGGTCGCTGGCGGACTTTCGCCAAGCGCTGATGCCGTTCGTCGGCGCCCAGCAGAAAGCGAAGCTGTTGGCGTGGCTTGAGCAGGCGGAGCAATCGCGTGGCCGCAATCGTCCAGTCCTGGCGGTGGGCCGCGATGGCATCATGGTGCCGATGCGGACCGGCCATTATCATGAAGCGAGCACAGCTACGGTGAGCGTTTACGATCGTCGGCGTCGGCGTTTGGGCACGATTTATTTGGGTCACATGCCCCAGACGAAGCAGGCCACCCTGAGCGCGACGTTGACCGATTTGCTGAACCATGTGCTCAAAGACTACGCAGGTCCGTTGCCGCGCTTGGCGTACATCACCGACAAAGGGTCGGCGCCGAACGATTACTATCACCGGGTCTTGAAGAAAATGAAGCACCCGAACAATCCCGAGCAGACCTTGAAATGGGAATGGGTGCTCGATTTTTATCATGTGTGCTGTTACATCGGCAAACTCGCCGATGCGTTGTTCGGAGCCGACACGAAGGAGTCGAAGGCGTGGTTTCAGAAAATGCGTCACTGGCTGAAGCACCGTCGGCAGGGAGCGGCGAACGTGGCCCGCTCGGCGACGCAGCACTTGGCATCGCGCACGCTGAGCAAGGCCGCGAAGGCGGAGTTCTGGAAAGCGTATCGCTATCTCCGTCGCCATTTCCGCTGGATGGATTATGAAGGCTCTCGGCGTCGCGGCTTGCCGATCGGCAGCGGCGTGACGGAAGCGGCCTGCAAGACAGTCTTCACGCAACGATTCAAGCGCTCGGGAATGCGATGGAGTCAGGAGTTCGGCCAGGTCATCCTCGATTTGCGTACGACCTATCTGAGCGGGATCTGGGAGGAATCGTTTGCCCGCGCTTTGGCCTCACGCGAGGTTCCGGAGCCGATTGGCTTGACTTACACGAATAAAAAACCAGGGAGTTGTGCCTCTACTCGCGAAACCGTCTCGCGTTTCGCCGCATAATTCTTGATGCCAGGCGGAACCACACCCGTTGAAAGCCGCAAATGCTTCGCTGTGTCGGCCTAGATTAAAGTAAAGTTCACCCCGGAAAATCCATGAGTTAGAATCCTTAGGATCTCTTTCGACGGCCTTGGCGTAGTCGGCGAGCGCCTCTTCATATCGGCCTTGTAAAGACTTGCTGAATG
>JANYJA010000171.1 GCA_025358575.1 Terriglobia bacterium | reverse complement strand
ATAACTCTTTTGAATATCCGGAGCGTGGGCAAATACCGCTTTTAGGATCATGCCAGGCCAGTTCCCAAGTTTTCGAATATTCAGCGGCCGCCGCGCTTCGTCCCAAAGGGCTGTTGGCATGAATAGATTCTTAGTGATCATGACGTCGATAGCCGCTTGCGCAGCGCCGCTCTTTTCCGGCGTCATCGCCAGCCAGACGTTCGGTTTTGGCGATTCGAGTGGCACTCAGGCAACCGTGACGACTACGGTCCTCGACAACTATCACGGCGATACAAGTCGCGAGGATTGGATTTACACACTCACAAATCTGAGCTACTTACGTTCCTATCCGCTTCCACTCGGACTTATGGCACTCGGATACCTCCCCACTTATTACGACGAAACCGTCTCAATGCTGACCGGAAGTTATGTTCCCCCTGACCCATATATTATTGACAATATTGCTGGTCCCTGGCCTTTCTGCCGCGCCGGCTGCGATATGCAGGGCGCCTGGGCGACCACTACCACTCCGGGTTTGGTTCCGGGTCAGAGCTCAACGTTTGAATTCTCTGTCTATGCGCCGCCAGGCTGGAGTATCAATGTGCAGACCGGGAGCGCATTCGTATCCGCTTATTTACCCACCCTGGCAGCAGGGCCATTTGATCCCATTACCGGCGTGATGTACGTCCCCAGTTTGACCGACTCGCCGGAGCCTGGCACGTGGCTGCTGGGACTTTTCGGCGTCGGTTCGATCCTCGCTTCTTCGTGGTTTCGGCGTCAGCCGCATTCCATTCGACTTTGCTTCAGTACGAGATTGGATAAATTCTGACTCCATTCGGAGGAGTCCCGTAAGAGGTCCGCGCTGATCGTCGTATCCCTCCGTAGACCGATCCGCTCATCCCGATCTCTCGCCGCTCATCCTATTTCGCAGATGGCTTTGGGCATGCGACCCGTAGCCTGAGGTTAGGAGATTCAATATGAAAATTTTTCTTTACGTTCCTCGCAGCCGCCGCGCTTGCAGCTTCTGCTCCTCTCGTAGCGGCCCCTTCGGCACCCGCAGCATTTACTGTGAATGTGACGGGCCAAGGCAAGAGCATCATCCTGATTCCGGGCCTTTCGTCTTCGGGAGGAGTGTGGGACGGCACCGTGGCGCGCTTGAAAAATCGCTATCGATGTCATACGCTTACGCTCGCGGGCTTTGCGGGGCAACCGCGCGTCGAAGCGCCGTTTTTAGAAACCTTTCGCAATCAGCTTGCCCGGTACATTCGCGACCAGCATCTGGACCACCCGATCATCCTCGGTCACAGCCAAGGAGCGTTCATGGCTCTTTGGCGGGCGTCGCAGAATCCGGACCTTACCGGGCCATTGGTGATTGTCGATTCCCTGCCCTTCCTGCCTGCCGTTTTCAACCCGGCGGCCACCGTGGAAAATTCGAGTGCGATGGCCGAGCAGATGCGCAAAGGGATGCCCGCAGGCGGCGAGCAATATCTGAAAGGCGCGGAAGCCAGCATTAAATCCATGGTGACCTCTCCGGAGAATTTCCAGCTGGTTATGTCGTGGGGCAAGGCCAGCGACCCAGTGGCCGTCGGCAATGGAATGTACGACATGATGACTCATGACCTACGGACGGATGTCGGACGAATCACCGTGCCGACGCTGGTTCTGGGGAGCTGGATTGCGTAAAGGATAACGAGCAGGACATTGCAATCCGCAGGCAGGTTGATGCTAAGTTTCACAAGCAATATGCGGAGTTGAAGGATGCGAAGATTATGCTTGCCGACCATGCGCGGCACTTCATCATGCTGGACGATCCGGACTGGTTCTATACGCAACTGGATTCATTTCTGGGCAGCGTGGCGGTTAAGCCGGCGTCGCGCCCCTGACGCGCTGGCGACGGACACTACATCACGTGCCAGATTTCTGGCTGGTCGGCGCACTCAGCGCTGAATCTCGCACTCACGTGGTTTTCCATGGGCCGGATCGACCCTCTGGTCACGCTGGCAATCGTCTGGTATGAAGCGTTGGCCGCGCTCTCATCGCACTTGTTTCGGGCATGGATTCTACGGCATGGCTGGTTAGACCTGCCTCTGATGCGGGCCGTTCCGCGGATATGTTTCGGGAGCATGGCATGTGGCGCGGCAGTTACCGCGATCAATTCGGCGACGGCGGTGTTACTTCACATAGACCGTCAAAACGAATGGAACTGGTGGACTGTTATCCCGATATTCAGGGTTTGGAGCATAGTAAATTTTCTGTGGGCAGTGATTTATTTCGGGGTCGGCTATTTTGAAAGGTAGAGTGATAGGCGTTTCGAACAGTTGCGGCTCGCGGTAGCGGTGAAAGATTCGGAACTTCGCGCGCTGCTGGCGCAAGTGAATCCGCATTTTCTGTTTAACTGCTTGAACAGCCTTCGCGCGTTGACGGTGGAAGACCCGCTGCGCGCGCAGGAGATGATCGACCAGCTTGCAAGCGTGCTGCGTTATTCGCTGCAATCGGAGCGCAGCCAGACGGTTTCGCTCGAAAGCGAAATCGAGGCTATTCGCGCTTATCTGAGGCTGGAATCGATGAGATTCGAGGACCGGCTGCGGGTCGACATCGATGTCGATCCGCTCTCTCGGCTGATTGCGATACCTCCGATGTTGGTGCAGACGCTGGGGGAGAATGACGTGAAGCATGGCATCGGGCGGATTGCGCAGGGGAGCGAGACTCGGGTGACTTCGAAATTGGAAGCAGCCGGGCTGAAAATTCAGGTGATCAACACGGGACGGCTCGGGAGCGAGAGCAGCGGCGGCACCGAAATCGGGCTCCACAATGCGCGAGAACGGCTGCGAATTTTGTATGGCAGCGCGGGCGTCTCTGGTGCTGCGAAATTCCGGCGACGACGAGGTGTTGGCCGAAGTGTGGGTTCTGCTGCAACGGGCGATTCCATGAACGCGCTGATCGTGGACCACGAACGTCTGGCGCGAAATGAGCTGCGACGGCTGTTGGCTTCGCATCCGGAGATTGAGATTGCGGGCGAGGCTCGCGATGCGTTCGAAGCGGCAACTCTTATTCGAGATGGCATCGGAGTTCTTGTTTTTAGACATGTAAATGCCGGAACGGGTTTAAACTGCTGGAGCAATTGGAAGATGTGCCGCAGGTGTTTTTACGACGGCTTACGACCAATACGCAATTCAAGCGTTCGAAGTGAGCGCTCTCGATTATCTAATGAAGCCGGTGACACCGGAGCGGCTCGCTTCCGCGCCGGCCAAGCTCCGCTGATGCCGGAAACGGCTCCGCTAGTGAAGCCGGAGCGGATCTTTGTGCGTGATGGGGAGCGCTGCTGGTTCGTGAGCGTGGCCGATATTGCGGTTATGGAGTCGGAGGGAAACTATGCGCGGCTTTATTTTGGAGACTCGCGCCCGCTGCTTCCGAGGTCGTTGAATTACTTGGAAGAGCGGCTGGATGGAGCGGTGTTTTCCGCGCGAGCCGGAAGCATATTTTGAATCTATGGGAGATCGCGTCGCTGGATCCGTGGGTGAACGGCGGGCTGCTGGTGAAGATGAAGAACGGGATTGAGATTGGGATGTCGCGGCGGCGGTCGCAGGTGTCTAGAGAATTGATGAGTTTGTAGGGATGTCGCGTCTATAGTGGACATTTGCGGCAGCAGCTCGCGGGGCTTCGCTCCATCCGGGCCTGCGAGCCAACCGGTGGGAATCAACAAAAGCAAAAGGGACACTTCTGAGGAACGCTGGATGGGGACATTTCTAAAACCCTTTTACAAAATTACCAGTTATATCTTGCTATTAACATATACATATGTTACCCTCCTCACGAATCCTCAACTCACGATAAGGAAGTGATACGTGCGCAAAGCTCTCATGATGGTTGTACCGATGCTGTGCCTGTTATTTTCTGGGCTTCCTGCTCAGTCTTTAAAGGTGCAAGACGGGACCGCGCTCCGCTTATCACTTAGTGAGAATTTGAGCTCCGCCACAAACGAGGTTGATAACCCCGTGCACTTCGAAGTTATGGAAGATGTCAAAGTTGCGGGTATAGTTTTGATCCCCAAAGGTTCAACAGCGGTCGGCCACGTGGTGGAGGCGGAGCCCCGAAGGCGAATGGGAAGAGCGGGTAAGTTGAACTTTACCGTGGATCATGTCAAGTCGCCAGACGGAGGTAACCTCCGCCTGTGAGCATCTTCCGCCCGCAGGGGCGAAGATAAAACCGGAACAGTTATAATCGGGACCGTTTTGCTCTCTCCGCTGTTCTTAATCATGCGCGGTAAAGACATCACGATTTCAAAGGGCACGGAGATCACTGCGTACATCGACGGCGATCGAGAAATTTCAACGACGGATTCGACGGCACGGCCAGCAGCCGCGGCTCTATCTACATCTCTCGGCGGAGTGTCATTTAGATCGACACCGAACGGCGCTGACATCACTATAGATGGCAAATACATGGGCAATACGCCTGGGATGTTTCAGCTATCGCCCGGGGACCACTCGATCCTGATCGAGAAAGCGCATTTTACATCTTGGAAGCGAACCATGAGTGTTGCTGGCGGCGCTTCGGCGAACGTTGATGCAAATCTCGAGAAAACACAATAAATCATTGTCGCTCAAGGCAGCTCCGCGTAAAACGACGTAACTCATTCGTTTGGGCCGCGGCGGCATGTACCCCCAAGAGTTTTTGACCAATCGAGCGCCGTCGCCTCCACGAGCTGGCTTACCAAGTCATCAATTCTTTAAACACCCGCGACCGAGGGTGGCGGGGAAGGGGTCGTCCGTCTTGAACGCGCGTTTCACCGTGACGCGGCGATGTGCGGTGTCATCGTGTGCGAGCTCGACGCGGGCTGTTGGTGAAGATGAAAAGCGGAATTGCGATTTGGATGTCGCGGCGGCGGCAGAAGAATCACTTTACATCTTCCTTTTGAAGAGAGGTGTTGATGGCGATCGCGGCTTTCGCGCCTTCCGCGGCAGCCACGATGACTAACTGCACGTCGCGGGAGGCGTCTCCAGCGACGAACAGGCCGGGGATATTTGTGCCTTCGAAACGATTGGTTTCCACTGTCCCCTTGTGGTTAAAGAGACAGCCGAAATTTTGGGCTAAATCGCAGGCTTGGTTCTGGCCGGTATTGAAGAAGAGTGCGTCGCGGTCCAACGCGTCGCCTCGCTCGAAAACGATTTTGGTCAACTGCGAGCCGTCGCCTTCCAGGCGGATGATTCGCTCTTTGCGAATCGCGATTCCATGCCGCTTCAGTTGTTCGCGAACGCGGGCGGACATCCGCGCGGGGCCATCGGTGCAAACGACGATATCCGAACTCCAAGTCAGCATCGAAAGCGCTAGCCCTACGCCCTTGTTTTGTTTTCCGTATACCGCGATGCGACGGTCGCGATTCTCCCAGCCATCGCAATAGGGGCAATGATGCACGCTCTTCCCGTAGAGTTCATCAATGCCGGCAATCTTCGGGATGTGGTCGCTGACGCCCGTTGCGAGCAGCAAACGGCGGGATTTGAGTTCGCCGCCGTCGACAAGAGTTACGGTAAAGTGGTCATCCGTCTTGCACGCGCCTTTCACCATGACGCGGCGCTGCTCGACTCCATAGGGGACTAGCTCAGCGCGTGCCGCTTCTAGAAAATCGCAAGGGGGCATACCGTCGCGGGTCAGAAACCCGTGCATATGGTCGGACCACAGATTGCGCTGCTTGCCGGCGTCACAAAGCAGAACCGCGCGCCGCGAGCGGCCCAGCACCAGCGCGGCGCTGAGGCCGGCAGGCCCGCCTCCAACAATGATTACGTCATACATCGCGTTACCCTAGTCTATGAATGAATAGCACGTCCTGGTCCAGTGATCTTACTGATCGGCTGCAAAAACGCTTTGGCGACGAGGTCACGGAATATTCGACTTATCTCGCGCAAAATTTCCTGGTGTGTTCACCGGGGTCGGTGATTCCGATTATTCAGTTTCTCAAGACCGAGCACGGTTATGATTTTCTAGTCGATATTACGGCTGTCGATTACCCGAAACGAAATGAGCGCTTCGACTTGATTTATACCCAATACAGCTACTCCGCGAATGATCGCGTGCGCGTGAAGACGATGGTCCACGAGAACGCGCGGCCCGCATCGGCAACACCTGTTTTTGCAGGCGCAAACTGGCTGGAGCGTGAGATTTTCGACATGTTCGGAATAGAATTCGAAGGGCACCCGGATCTGCGCCGCATTCTGCTTCCCGAGGAATGGAGCGGCTTTCCGCTGCGTAAGGATCACTCGATTCTTAAGCAGGACGAGGTTTGGGTGCGGGAAAATCTCGGCATTACGAGCGGGCAATAAAAATGGCTGAGAGCACGTTTCTCGACGCTTCCGAACTAGTGCTCAACATGGGGCCGCAGCACCCATCGACGCACGGCGTGCTGCGTGTAATCCTGAAACTCGATGGGGAAAAAGTGCTCGGCACGGAGTGCGTGATCGGGTATCTGCATCGCGGGGTTGAGAAGATCGGCGAGAACCGGACGTATGTGCAATTTGCGCCGTACGTGGACCGGATGGATTACGTGTCGGCGGTGTCGAATGGCCTGGGTTACTGCCTCGCGGTGGAGAAACTTCTGAGTGCGACGGCCCCGCCGCGGGCCGAAGTCACGCGCGTGATTCTGACGGAATTCAATCGCATATCGAGTCACCTGCTGTGGCTCGGGACGCATGCGATCGACATGGGCGCAACCACTCCGCTGTTCTACACATTTCGCGAGCGCGAAGAAATCCTCAAGATCTTCGAGAACTATTGCGGCGCAAGGCTGACGACGCACGCGTTCCGTATCGGCAGCCTGCAATACGAACTCTACGACGGTTTCGAAGAGCAGGTACGCGCCTTTTGCGCGACGTTCGATCAGCATGTCGATGAATATGAGGAACTGCTGACGCACAATCGAATTTGGGTGGGGCGGTTGAAGGGAGTGGGAGTTTTGAGCGCGGCCGACTGCAAAGAATATGGCGTCACAGGCCCGGTGCTGCGTGCGGCGGGGGTGCGGTGGGACCTGCGCAAAGCGATGCCGTACTCGGGGTACGACCGCTTCGATTTCGACATTCCGATCGGCGAGAACGGCGACAGTTATGACCGGTACCTGGTGAGGATGGCGGAAATGCGGCAGTCGTTGCGTATCATCCGGCAGGCAGTGGAGGCAATTCCGCTGGGGCCGATCATGGCCAAAGTGCCGAAGGTGATCAAGCCCCCGGCGGGGGAAGTGTACGTTTCCACGGAGGCACCGAAGGGCGAGCTTGGCTACTTTATAGTGAGTGACGGAACAGTGAATCCGTATCGCGTGCGCGTGCGGCCGCCATCATTCGTGAACTTGCAGGCGCTGGACCGGATGGTGCGCGGCGCGCTTGTCGCGGACATCGTGGCGATAATCGGGACCATCGATATCGTGCTGGGGGAAGTGGATCGGTAGTCGTCGGCAGCGTCATCCGCTAAAATAGAAGTATCAGCACGGCCAGCCTCCTTTTCTTTAATTTCAGGTAAGCAGCTCTTGGAAGAATCACTCCACATTCGCGGTGCGCGCGTTCATAACCTTAAGAATATTTCGGTGTCGATTCCGCACAATCAGCTCACGGTCGTTACGGGCGTCTCAGGGTCAGGGAAGTCCTCGCTTGCCTTCGACACTATCTACGCCGAGGGACAGCGGCGCTATGTGGAGTCGCTGTCGGCGTATGCGCGGCAGTTCTTGGACCGCATGGAGAAGCCCGATGTGGATGAGATCTATGGCATCGCTCCGGCGGTTGCCATCCGGCAGAAAAATACGAGCCGAAATCCGCGATCGACCGTGGCTACTTCAACGGAGTGCTACGATTTTTTGCGGCTGCTGTTCGCACGCATCGGCCAGACATTCTGCCCGGCCTGCGGGCGGCGAGTAGAAAAGGATTCCGTCGATTTAGTGGCGCAGCGCCTACAGGCACTGCCTGCCGGATCGCGTTGGTACATTCTGTTTCCGGTCAGCCGCGAGGCGCAGCCGGATACGCAGGCACTAAAAGATCATCTATTCAAGCTTCGTAAAAAGGGTTTCAACCGGCTCTTTCAGAACGGGCGAACATTCGAATTTTCAACACCGGAATCGCTGCTGGAGATCGATTTTGAACAAATGGTCTACGCGCTGGTGGACCGCGTCGCCATCACGTCCGATTCGTCGAGCGATCTGCGCCAACGGCTCGTGGATAGCACCGAAATCTGCTATCGCGAATCGGGCGAAGCTATCTTTGAAAGCGCTTCGGGAAGTCCGCCGGAGCGGCACCGTTTCTCGGAGCGATTCACCTGCAAGGCGTGCAATCTCGATTTTCAGGAACCACAGCCGACGCTCTTCAGCTTCAACAGCCCGGCGGGAGCTTGCCCCCGCTGCCAAGGTTTCGGCAACACCATCGATATCGACCGCGACCTGGTAATTCCCAATAAATCGATCTCGATTGAGGACGGCGCGATTGAACCGTGGAGCAAGCCGAAGGGCCGCGAGTGGTTCATAGACTTCGTGCGCAAGTGCGGCGACCGCGCACGCACTGACGTTCCCTTCTGCGATCTCACGGAAGCGGAGCAGGAATTTGTCTGGACTGGCGACAAGAAGTGCGACGGCGTGCGAGCGTTTTTCGATTTCTTGGAAACCAAGAAATACAAGGTGCATGTTCGCGTGCTGCTCAGTAAGTATCGGGGATACGCGCAGTGTCCCGATTGCCGCGGCTCGCGCCTGCGCAAAGAAGCGCTATACGTGCGGATCGGCGGCAACACCATCGCCAACGTGGTCAAGCTCAACATCGCCGAGGCGCAGGAATTCTTCGATTCGCTTTCGCTCTCTCGCGAAGAGACGGCGATTGCCGAGAAGATTTTGGTGGAGATTCGCCAGCGACTGAAGTTTCTCAACGACGTGGGTCTGGATTATTTGACGCTGGACCGGCTGGCGTCCACGCTGTCCGGCGGCGAAGCGCAGCGGATTCAACTTGCGACGTGCCTGGGCTCGCGACTGGTGGGCGCTTGTTACGTTTTAGATGAGCCCTCCATCGGACTGCATAGCCGCGATACGGGGCGATTGGTGAACATCCTCAAGGAACTGCGCGACTTGGGGAACACGATTATCGTGGTGGAGCACGACCCGGAAGTGATGCGCGCGGCCGATCACATTGTGGATTTGGGTCCTGGCGCCGGTGAATTGGGCGGCAATATTATTTTTGAGGGTGCGTACCCGAAGCTGATCGCCAAGAGCAATCGTTCATTGACGGGCCAGTATCTAAGGGGCGAAATGCAGGTGACGGAGCCGCGCGAGGTTCGTCCGATCGATCCCTCAAAGACGCTTCGCTTCCACGGCGCGCGGATGCATAACTTGAAAAACGTCACGGTAGACATTCCGTTGGGGCGCATGGTGGTGGTGACGGGCGTTTCGGGATCGGGAAAATCGACACTGGTGCATGACGTAATTTTCCGGTCATTGCAAGCGGTGGTGAATCGCGAGACACCGGATGCCACGGAGGAGACGCCATCGAACACCCCGCGCATGACGTGTACTCGCGTACAAGGAGCCGAGCGTCTGCATGAAGTAGTGATGGTGGATCAATCGCCGATCGGGCGGACGCCGCGCTCAAATCCGGTGACGTATATCAAAGCTTTCGATCTGATTCGCGGACTGTTCGCCGCAACCAAGGAAGCTGAGAAGCGCGGCTACAACGCGGGGCACTTCTCGTTCAATATTCCAGGGGGCCGCTGCGAAACGTGTCAGGGCGATGGCACGGTAACCGTGGAAATGCAATTTTTGGCGGATGTTGAACTGGTTTGCGAGGAGTGCAAGGGCACGCGCTATAAGAGTTCGATTCTGGACATCCGCTACAACGGCCGGAATATTCACGAAGTTCTGCAACTGACGGTGTCCGAAGCGATTCCGTTTTTCCAGGGCGCTACGCGTTTGCAGACGAAGCTCAATGTCCTGGTGGATGTCGGGCTGGGTTATCTGCGGCTGGGGCAATCGGCAACGACACTTTCGGGGGGCGAAGCGCAACGTGTGAAGCTGGCATCGCATTTGAGCCAAGCGACGTCGAACGGCGCACTTTACATCTGCGATGAGCCGACCACGGGATTGCATTTCGACGATATAGCCAAGCTTCTGACTGCGTTCGAGCGGCTCATTCAAAACGGCGGGAGTCTGCTGATCATCGAACACAATCTGGACGTCATTCTGGCGGCGGATTGGATCATCGATATGGGTCCGGAAGGGGGTGCTCGCGGCGGCAAAGTAGTGGCGGCTGGAACACCCGAAGAAATCGCGAGGGTGGAAGATTCGCACACCGGGCGATTCATCAGAGCGCATACGTTTTCGGGCGCCTTACAGTCTGCTTTAAACTAGCGACATGGGTGCTCACGCAGCGTTTCTGCTCTTGCTGCTGCAATCCCCAGACTACCTGACGCAGGGAATTGCGGCTCTAAAAGCCAATGAGATTGAGCCCGCGGTGCAATTTTTCACGAAAGCGGTTGCGGCTGAGCCAAAAGAATACGCGGCCCACTTCCATCTGGCGCTGGCCTACAGCCTGGAGAATCGGGATTCGCAGGCGATCGGGGAATATCAAAAGACGCTGGAACTCAAGCCCGGGCTGTATCAGGCGCAGTTGAATTTGGGAATTCTGCTACTGCGCCAGAAGCAGTTTGTGGATGCCGTGAAGCTGATCGGGGACGCCGCTTTGCAGAAGCCGCGCGAATTCCGTCCGCAGCTCTATTGGGGCGATGCGCTAATGGGTTCGGGCGACGCGGCGGGAGCCGTGGCGCATTACACCACGGCGCTTGATATCAATCCGAAGTCGGCAGCCGCGGAACTTGGCCTGGGTCGCGCTCAACTGGCCGTTGGGCAGCTTCCGGAAGCCGCCACGCACATCCGTAAAGCGGTGGAGTTAGACACCTCGTATCGCGACGCGTTACTCGAGCTGGCCGCGGCGTACGAAAAGGCGCATCAACCGGCTGACGCAATTGCGATATATCGGGACTTCCCGCAAAATTCAGCCGCGCAAGAGCGTTTGGGTGAACTGCTGATCGAGACCAGAGACTTCGCTTCGGCAATTCCACGATTGGAGCAGGCGGTTGCCGCTTCGCCGACTACCGCGAACCGTCTGGCACTGGCGACGGCCTACAAGATGAACAAAGATGTCGCGAAGGAACTGGTTCAGCTCGATAAAGCCGCGGCATCTGAACCCGGCAGCTATGAGATCCATATGGCATACGGGCGCGAGCTTCGGGACCAGCGGCAATTCGTTCCGGCTTCGAACCAATTTTACACGGCTGCCAAGTTGAAACCCGCATCCAAAGAAGCATGGAACGAATTGGCGAGCGTGCTCATCATTCATGAAGATTACAACGCGGGATTGGCCGCGCTCGACAAGGTGAAAGCATTGGGAGAGGAGACGGCGGGAAATTATTATCTTCGTGCCATTACGCTGGATAAAATTAGGCAGCTTCCGGAAGCGCTGGCTAGTTACCAGCAGTTTCTGGCGGTTAGCCAAGGCAAGAATCCGAACGAGGAATTCAAAGCGCGGCAGCGCTCGCGTATCATTCAAAAGGAGCTAAGCAAAAGATGACAGCGCTGCGATTCTTAGCTATGGGTCTATTTGCGTGCCTGGCGGCGCACGCGGAATTGACCTCGGTCGAGCTTGAAAATAATCCGGAAAAACGCGCGCGTTTGGCTTTGGATAACGCCGACACCGCACTCGGACGCGCCCAGGCAAATTATGCGCACGGCAACGTCGACGGCACTTCGGACGCGCTGGCAGAAGTGGCGCATTCGGTGGAACTGGCACAATCGTCTTTGGACCTAGCGGGAAAAAGCGCGAGCCGAAATCCCAAACAGTTCAAGCATGGCGAATTGAAAACGCGGGATCTGCTGAGGCATCTGGACGGGTTTGCAAAGAGCATGGATCTGGCGGATCGCAAGCTGATCGATCCCGTGATCGACAAGGTGCAGGCAATCCACGACATTTGGCTGAACGGAATCATGAGTAAAAAGAGATGAAGCTTTTACTCTTGCCGCTGGCGATGCTGGGTGTGCTGATGCCGCTTCAGGCGCAACGCGATTTCTTGACCAGCGATGAAGCCGACCAAGTGCGCGAAGTGCAAGACCCCAATCTACGACTGCCGTTATACATTCAGTTCGCGAAACAGCGGCTGGATCAGGTGAGCCAGCTTCTATCGAAAGACAAGCCGGGACGGTCAATGCTAATTCACGATCTTCTTGAGGATTACAACAAGATCATCGACGCGATCGACACGGTTTCGGACGACGCGCTGAAACGTAAGGTGGATATCCACGAAGGGATGGCGGCGCTTGCGGCTGGAGAAAAGGAACTGCTGGACAGTCTGCATAAGATGGAAGCGGCGCGGCCAAAGGATTACTCGCGGTACGAGTTCGCCCTGAAACAGGCTGTGGGGAGCACGGCGGACAGTTTGGAATTATCGGGGCAGGATCTGGCCAGTCGCTCCACGGAAGTGCTGGCAAAGGAACAGAAAGAGAAGGCGGAACGGGATTCGGTGCTGACGGCTAAAGAAATCGATCAAAAGAAAGCGGAGGAGAAGAAGGCCGAACCGAAGCGCAAGGTGCCCACACTCCTCAAGAAGGGCGAAGCGCCCCGTCCCTGATTGCTCATTATGCAAACTCGACAACTAGGCAAATCCGGCCCGACGGTATCGGCGATCGGTCTTGGGTGTATGGGAATGTCGGATCTTTACGGTCCGGCAGATGAGGCCGAAGGTATTGCGACGATACAAGCTGCGATCGAGAGCGGGATCAGTCTGCTCGATACCGGCGATTTTTATGGGATGGGGCACAACGAGATGCTCATCCGTAAGGCGATTGAGGGGAGGCGCAAAGAAGTTTTCGTTTCGGTGAAGTTCGGCGCGTTGCGCGGGCCCGACGGTTCTTTCGCCGGCCTGGATATGCGCCCAGTCGCGGTGAAGAACTTTGTGACGTATTCGCTGCGGCGGCTCGGAACGGACTACATCGATCTTTACCAGCCGGCGCGGGTGGACATGAAAACGCCAATTGAAGAGACGATCGGCGCGATTGCGGATCTGGTAAAGGCGGGTTATGTGCGGCACATCGGAATTTCGGAAGCGTCCGCCCAGACGATCCGACGAGCCCACTCGGTGCATCCGATTGCGGCTTTGCAAATTGAGTATTCGATGGTGACACGCGGAATTGAAGGAGACATCCTTCAAACGGTTCGCGAGCTTGGGATCGGGGTTACGGCTTACGGAGTTTTATCGCGAGGTTTGCTAAGCGGATCGCGACCTTCGGGCGTCACCGATTTCCGGGCTCATCTACCACGGTTCACGGGCGAGAATGCCGAGAAAAATAAGAAGCTGGTGGAGACGCTGAATGCAATTGCGGCGGCCCGGAAAGCGACCACTTCGCAACTCGCGGTGGCCTGGGTATTGGCGCAGGGCACCGATATTATTCCGTTGATCGGCGCGAGGCGACGGACGCAACTTCACGAAACGGTGAAGTCGCTTGAATTTGAGTTGACTCCTGAGGATTTAGCGCGGATTGATGAAGCCGTCGCGGCTAATGTGATTTCCGGGACGCGTTATAGTTCCGATCAGATGAAGTGGCTGGATAGCGAGAAGAAGAACCGTTAAGACTAAACCTTAGCGGCGGCCTCGAGTTTTTGTTCGCGTAAATCGAGATAGCGCTGACGGCTTTCCAGGATTGCCTTGCGGGCCTCGCGGGGGCCGCCCCAACCGTGCATCTGCGTGACTTTGCCTTCCAGCTCTTTGTAGATGGTGAAGAAGTGCTCGATCTCGCGCTTCACGTGGGAAAAAATCTGGTCCATGGTGTGGATCTGGTCGTAACGCGGGTTCCTGGTGGGCACGGCCAAGACTTTCTGATCGCGCTCGTCGTTATCCACCATGTTCAGAATGCCGACCGGCCGCACTTCGATCATCACGCCGGGAAAGCTGGGCTGTTGGACCAGAACCAAAACGTCCATGGGATCGTTATCATCGGCCAGGGTTCCCGGGATAAAACCGTAATCGCCAGGATAATGCAGTGGCGAATAGAGCGCCCGATCCAGACGAAATACACCCAATACACCATCGTATTCGTATTTATTGGCGGACTGTTGGGGAATTTCAACGATCATCCGAACGATCTCGGGACATTCGGCACCCGGATCGATGTCGTATAACATTGGCGGCACCAGCCTAGGTTATCAGATCGATGGATTCTCAATTCCGGTTTTGTCAGGCGTGTATTCCACGGAGATTAGGGTGAGCCCTTTGGCCGGAGCGGTATTCGCGCCAGCTTTTGTGGTGACCCCGGGGACAAGCGTCCGCGTCAGATCGTTCGGCTGAAAATTGCCCTTGCCGGCTTCGAGCAGAACGCCCACCAGATTGCGCACCATGTGCTTCAGGAAACCGCTGCCGCGAACGCGATAGATCAGCGCATCGCCCACACTTTCAATCGACGATGAAAAGATGGTGCGCACCTTGGTGCGTTCTTCGGAATCGCTTTCGTCGGCCGCCGCAAAGGCGGAGAAATCGTGTTCTCCAGTCAGCAGGCAAGCAATCTCCTGCATTTTCGTCAGCGCCAGAGGATAGGGATGATGATGGACATAACGGTACTCGAAGGGCGGACAGACCTCGGCTCGCCAGATGCGGTACTCGTAGGTTTTCGCGACGGCATCGAAGCGAGGGTGGAAATCCGGCTGCGCCTCATCCATTGAGAGAATGCGGACGGACGCGGGCAGCAGGCGGTTCATCGCCTTCTTGAGGTTCGCCGCCGGGATCGGATTATCGAGCCAAAATGCCGCGACTTGGGCCAGCGCGTGGACGCCGGCATCGGTGCGTCCCGACCCGGCCACGGCAACCGGCTGCTTGTCGATTTGTTCGAGCACTCCCTCGATTACTCCCTGAATGGTTGGGAGCGAAGGCTGGGATTGCCAGCCGTGGAAATCCGTGCCGTCATAGGCTACAACTGCGCGAATGCGGCGAGCCATAGGGGCCAGCTACACCTGCCGGGATCCGGGCTTGACGACGGGCAAACCTTCGGCGCACATGGGACACGATGCCGGTTCGAAAGCCTGGACTTCGAGGGTTGCCAGAGCCACTCGCGGAATGCCGAGATCGGCTTTGCCGCCGCTGCGGTCGATGATGGAACCGGCGGCGACGGGGTCCGCGCCGAGTTCACGCAGCACTTCTATCACCTCACGCGTGCTGCCGCCGGTGGTGATGACGTCCTCGACGACAACAGCAGTTTGACCGGATTCCACGGTGAAGCCGCGACGCAGCGTCATCCTGGCGGCGGCGTCTCGCTCCGTAAAGATGAAGGAAGTTCCCAAGGCGCGCGCGACCTCGTGCCCGATGATCAGCCCGCCTATCGCGGGCGAAACGACAAGACCGATCGGCTTCGAGTTCGTCAAAACGGTTAATGCCTTGGCGAGTTCGCGACCCAGTTGTTCCGCGTGACGCGGATGCTGCAAAACACGCGCGCATTGCAGGTACGATGCGCTGTGAAGACCGCTGGTCAAACGGAAATGACCCTGTAGGTAAGCCCCAGTGTTTTCAAAGGTTCTTAAGACGTCGGACGCTTGCAGGGGCACGAACGCTTACTATACCATTGGGTATTCAAGCGATTGGTTTCACAATTCCCGAACCGCCAGCAGTCAATCTGCGTAGACTACTGCTTAGAGACGAACCTTATGCGCCGTTTTCAATACCCATTAGCATTGTTTTGCACCCTGTTAACATTGACTTCCGTAGCTGGGGCGCAAACGCCCGGCGTGCCGACTTCATCGATGGAAATCACCCGGCCTACAGGAAGATTCTCGTCGTTGACGCGACCTTACCGAGCCACTGAAGTGGGTCCGATCAACGTCACAAACACGAATCGTCTCGACTCTTTGTTGAAAGGCGGCAATCTTTACCTTTCTTTACAAGATGCGATTGCGCTGGCTCTGGAGAATAACCTAGACGTGGAGACCCAGCGCTATGGCGCGGTGATCGCACAAACGAATTTACTTCGCGCGAGATCCGGCGGGGCCCTTCGCGGCGTTACACCCGCGGTGGCGACCGGCCCGAGCAG
>JANYJA010000158.1 GCA_025358575.1 Terriglobia bacterium | reverse complement strand
GGCTTTGGCGAATTCGCCACGAACACGCTTCAGCATAACGACTCAATCTCCGCTTTGGCGGTTGCTGAGATGATTTTCCCCCTCAAGCATCCCGCTTTCATAATTCGCGACGCGAAGGCCGACGCTCTTACCCAACGCACTATATTTTATATACCCCCTCGTTGGCGGCGCATTGCCAGCAAAATTTATCGCTCAGTCTTTCCCCGGTATTGAAAATGGGCTGCTATAAGAAATGTCAGGGGAAAGCGTGATGGCTAATCTCTTGCTTCGAGGTGCCAAGAATCTGATCAGGCGGGCCGGAATCGATGTCGTGCGGTATCGCCCGGGCCAACCGTCGCTGCCGGCAGATCTGGATCCGTCTGTGGCTGCAACCATCCGGCGTGTGCAGCCCTATACGATGACATCGCCCGAACGGTTGAATTCGCTCATAGCGGCAGTCCAATATGTATCGCGAGCCAATATGGAAGGGGACATTGTCGAATGCGGCGTATGGCGGGGGGGCAGCATGATGGCAAGCGCACTGACTTTGATGGAATGCGACGACCTGTCCCGCAATCTTTACTTGTTCGATACGTTTGATGGCATGGCCGCTCCAACTGATCGGGATGTCGCCATCGACGGATCAACGGCAAGTGGCCTTCTTAAAGCCCACGATAAAACCGAATCCGACTCGGTGTGGTGCTACGCGACGCTTGACCAGGTCAGACTGGCGATGAACGGTACCGGTTATCCCGAGAAGAACATTCACTACGTACAAGGCAAGGTCGAGGACACAATACCGCAGCGCGCGCCCTTGAAAATCGCACTGCTCCGGCTCGACACCGACTGGTACGAGTCAACACGCCATGAACTGGAGCATCTGTTTCCGCGTCTTGTGACAGGCGGCGTCCTCATCATCGACGATTACGGTCACTGGAAGGGCGCGCGCGAAGCGGTAGATGAGTATCTTGCCGGCCATGGCATAGCCATGCTGCTCAATCGAATTGACTACACCGGCCGCATCGCGGTGAAAACCGCGCGAGCGTCGATACCGATTCCGGCGGTGCCGCCGTCATGACAAGGTTGCTAAATTTCGGCTGCGGCGGAACGTTTCATCCCGATTGGATCAACCTCGACACATCGCCGGCCGCGCCTGAAGTCATCGCTTACGATCTCGGTCGGCGGTTTCCTTTTCCGGACGAGAGTTTCGACGCCGTGTATGGTTCGCATGTACTGGAACATTTCGAACCCGACATCGCGAAGAACTTGCTGAACGATTGCCTCCGGATCCTGAAACCCGGTGGCGTGATCAGGATGGTTGTTCCCGATCTCGAATCCATCGCGAGGCTCTATATCTCATCCCTCGAGGGGGCTCTCGACGGAAATGCAGAGTCAGCGTCCAATTACGATTGGATGATGCTGGAACTTTACGATCAGTCTGTCCGCAGGTTTTCAGGTGGACAAATGGGAGCCTACCTTTCGCAAGTTAAAAATGGACCGGGTTCGGCATTTGTCGCGCGCCGCATCGGCTGTGAGGGTTCGCCCGCATCGACGGCCGGATCGGTCCGGCCGGTTGTGTTTCGCGTCCGCAGAAGGCTGCGATCGCTGTTCGACTCCGTGCGTCAGGGGGCCGCGAGTGCCTTTGCCTTTGTGTTTCTGGGTTCGCAGGGTTCCAACGCGATGCGCGAGGGATTGTTCCGCGCCCGCGGAGAAGTGCACCAATGGATGTACGATCGCTTCTCACTGGAACGGCTCCTGAAGCAGGCCGGATTCGTTTCAATCAGAAAGCGTGGCGCGGGTGATAGCGACATCGGAGCATTCGGTGATTATCAGCTCGAGATTGTCGATGGCAGGGAACGCAAGCCGGATTCGCTTTACATGGAAGGCCGCAAACCGGAGCGCACCTGACGGCGCCGGTCAAGAAACCCACCTTATGTCCCTCTATTGCACATTGTTCGACAGAAATTACCTTTCGCGCGGCCTTGCGCTGCATGCGTCGCTATTGCGTCACTGCCCGGCATTCAAGCTCGCGATCCTTTGCCTGGACGAATTCACGCAAAAAGTACTCGAGAGCCTGGATTTGCCGCGAGTCGTGCTCGTTTCGCTGTCATCGCTCGAGGCATTCGATGCGGATCTGCGGCTCGCGAAATCCGGAAGGACGAAGGTCGAGTACTACTTCACTTGCAAGCCGGTCCTGATGCGCTATCTTTTCGACCGGTACGATGCGCGGGTCACTTATCTCGACTCCGACCTCTACTATTTCTCCGATCCGTCGGCCCTGGAACAGGAATACGCGGCAGGGTCCGTCGCGCTGACGCCGCATCGATTTCCCGCTCGTTTGACGGAACGCAATCAATTCGGACGCTTCAATGCCGGCTGGGTCAGCGCGAACAGTTCCGTCGAGGGCCGACGTTTCATCGACTGGTGGCGTGAGCGTTGTATCGAATGGTGCCGGATGGATGTGGAGGAAACCCGGTTCGGCGACCAGAAATATCTGGACCGTGTCCCCGACCTCTTCTCCAACGTCATCGTCCTGGGCGCCGCGGGCGCAAACCTCGCGCCCTGGAATCTTGAAGGTGCGAAGGTTGAGCAATCTCCCCGGGGCGTGCTCGTCGACGGCGAACCGCTGTATTTTTTTCATTTTCATGGCGTGCGAAAAGTCATCGGCAAACTGTACGACAGCGGGCTGGACGGTTATGGCGTACATCTCACGCTGGAAATACGAAAGACGATTTACTCGCCCTATCTAGCCGGGCTTGCCCACGCAGAAGCACTCGCTCGGAAGGCCTATGTGTACAGGGGTGAGCCAGTGACGGTGGGCGCCTTTTCGTTGCTCGATACAATACGTAGGTTCAAGCGTGCCGCGCAGCTTGTTGCTGGCGGAACCTGCGTGATCGGGCCATGAAGCCTTCCGCCGTCAATCCTCATAACCAGTTCCCGCAATAATCGCGAATGGTCATCGGTGGCGGAATGATGGCAACGGCGTTTTCCGGGTTTGCTCCCGACAATGGCGTCGTCGTATTCGCATCCGGCGTGTCGGATTCATCCGAGATACGCGAGGCGGCCTTCGATAGGGAAAGGGCACTTTTGCAGCGGACTCGCATGGAGAGCGCAGGGAAGCTGATGGTGTACTTCGGTACTTGCAGTGTCGCTGATCCCGACAAACGGGACACGCCTTACGTCCGCCACAAGATCGCAATGGAGCGCCTGCTCCAGGAGTCGGGAGACCCATGGATGGTCCTGCGGGTGCCGCTTGCCATCGGGCCGATGCACCGAAGCCGCACGTTGGCGCAATTTCTTTACGAGCAAATTTCCAACGAGCGGCCCTTCGAGGTCTGGACGGGAGCGACGCGATATCCCATCGACGTTGCGGATGCTGTCCGCATTGCCAGTCTGTTCATCGGGCAGCAGTCGTTCTGGAACCGGCATATCAATTTGGCCCTCCGGGCGTATCCAGTCCTGGACTTCGTCCGCTCAATGGAAAGGATCGTGGGCAAGCAAGCGAGATGTGAATTGATTCCCAAGGGCGAACACTACAGCCTCTTATGCCCGGAAGTGGCGGCGGTCGCGAGCCGGATTGGGCTGGATTTCAGTGAGCAGTATCTGGACAAAGTACTGCGCAAGTATTTTGGGCTTGAAGCTTGACGCGAACATTCGAGAGGTTCGGATTAGTTTGTCTCCGTGCGATTGAACGCCTGGGTACCGCATAAGCGCAATCCTGAGATACAAAATGAGTCTGCTGATTGTTCAACCCTGGTTCACTGCCGTCGGGCATCCGGCCCGGTCGCTGCTGAATACCGCCAGAGCGCTTGGCGTGCGTGAGGATGTGAGCTATCTGATTTCCGACCCTGGCGTCGGCGAGCTGTCCGAGACGGCGCAAGAACTGCGTCGATACGGTTCGACTACGCTCTTTAACTCACGTGGGCCGTCGCTGCGAACCGGTACTCTCCTGAGCTTGCCGGCAGTTCTTAGATTGGTGCGAGGCGACGTAACCCTCAATCGTGTTTTTTTCTTCGACGCAGACCTGGTTTCCCTCGCAATGGCATGGCCTCTCGCCTCCACAGCCGCCCGCGGAGTGCAGTTTCTCGGCTTGCTATGCGTCCGGGAACCGGGCCGGATTGCCTCACACCCGCTCGCGCGTTACCTGGTGACCCGATTCCTTTCTTCTCCGGGCCGGCGGCTGTTTCTGCGCACGAACGAACTCATGGAGGATTGGCGGACGTCCCTGCCAGACGTCCCAGCACACCATATTGACTGTCTGCCGTCTCTGGAAATAGTGGATGCAATTCCGGCCGCCCCTCCACCAGATATTGGAAAGACACTGCGATTTGGCGTGATCGGACAAGTGCGAAAAGGCAAGAGCCTCGACTGGCTTGTTCCCTTGTTTGTGAATAACGCATCCATTGGAATCTTGCATGTCGCCGGGGCGCTCGCCAACTCCGAGCATCGAGACGGACTTTCGTTTCTGATGAACTATTCAAATTTCGATAACCGATTCTTGACGGAATCGGAAATGCTCCTCGCCGCGTCTAACCAGGATTATCTGGTGGCGCTCTACGACGACTGGGATGCAAGGATGGAGGCGGCCACCGTTTACCTGGGGGCGCAGGTTGGGAGGCCAGTGATTGTGTACGACGAAGGCTGGACGGGACGAATGATACGGGAGTTCGGATGTGGAATTGCGATTGCGCGATCGCCCCGCCCTGGCAGTTCTTTTTTTGCAGGCCTTCCTCGCCCTGGGGAGGCCAGCTACGGCAAATTGCTGGAAGGAGTCTGGCGGTTCCGGGAGGCGCACGATAGCAAACGCATGAGCGGAATTTTTCTCGACAAGCTCTCAGCACATGCTCCCACGTCGTAGCAGTATCACTTTGCCTTCCGACATGATCGAATTCATTGGATTCGTCGCCGTACCACCTATACTCCAGCGTGAGAATCGGATTTCTCTGAAAAATGCTCCTCGCCGAATTGGCAGAACGCCGTCGGAAATGGACACTCATGATGATGCTTTCGCGAACAACGACGTGTTCTCATGAAAAATAAGATAAGGCGATTGTTGAGGAAACTGGGAATCGAGGTCTATCGCCATTCAATCCACACTTCAACGGGCGCACAACTTGATCGCTTGCTCAAATTCTGTGGCGTCGATCTGGTGCTCGATGTAGGGGCGAACAGCGGCCACTATGCAAAGGATTTGCGCGCGCATGGTTACGTCGGGCGAATCGTTTCTTTTGAACCGTTGGCTGCGGCTCATGCGAAGCTTGAACGCGCGGCCAAAGGTGACGCGAATTGGCTTGTGGCACCGCGAATGGCGTTGGGGAACGAGGAGGGGCAGATCGACTTGCATGTTGCCGGTAACTCGCTTAGCAGTTCCGTACTCGACATGCTTCCCGCGCACGTGAACGCTGCCCCCGCTTCCGCTTATGTTGCGGTTGAAACAGTTCCGCTCAACCGCCTCGACAAAGTCGCCGACATGTTTTTGAAGGATGTGCGGCGAGCCCTGCTGAAAATCGACACTCAGGGATATGAGGATCGAGTGTTGACCGGGGCGCACGGTATTCTTCAAAGCGTGGTTGCGATCCAGTGCGAACTTTCCCTGATACCGTTGTATGCCGGTCAGCCACTCTTTGACGAAATGAGATCGAAGATCGAGGCCATGGGATTTGAGTTGTTCGCTATTTTCCCCGGCTATGTGCATGAGCAAACCGGACGGACGCTGCAGATTGATGGATTTTTCGTTCGCTCTGACTTCCTTGAGGGCGGCGATCGATGACCGAGGATGGGCCCGCAATCAACGCTCCACGGCTAGAGGACTATGCTGCCCAACCCCCTGCCAATGGCT